>PKWQ01000308.1 GCA_003133265.1 Acetobacteraceae bacterium | reverse complement strand
TCGGGCGGCATGCGCCAGCGCGTCGTCATCGCCATGGCCCTGTCGTGCAACCCGAAGCTGCTGATCGCCGACGAACCCACCACGGCGCTCGATGTGACGATCCAGGCGCAGATCATTGATCTGCTGCTGGATCTCAGCGCGAAGAGCGGCACGGCCCTGCTGTTCATCACGCATGATCTCGGCGTCATTGCCGAAACCTGCACCCGGATGCTGACGATGTATGCCGGAGAGGTGGTGGAGGACGCACCGATCGATAGCGCCCTGGTGCGTCCGCGCCATCCCTACACCTCCGGCCTGCTGCGCTCGCTGCCGCGGCTCAGCCGGCGCGGCGCGGCGCTGCCGTCCATCGCCGGGCGCGTGCCAAGCCCGCGCGACATGCCCGCCGGCTGCCGCTTTGCCGAGCGTTGCGGCCACCGACAGGACGAATGCGCCGCGGCGCAGGCCCTGACAGAGATCGACGCCGGCCATCGCGTGCGTTGCATCCGCCAGCATGAGCTGGAGCTGCCCGGTGCGCTGACCGAGCTGGAGGCGCTGGCATGAGCGCTCCCATCGTCAGTGTGGAGAACCTTCGCATCCGCTTCCCCACGCAGGACAAGCGGGAGACGGTAAAGGCGGTGGACGGGATCAGCTTCGCGATCGAACCGGGTGAAACCTTCGGCGTGATCGGCGAATCCGGCTCTGGCAAGTCCACGCTGGGCCGGGCTGTGGTCTGCCTGCTGAAGCCGAGCGATGGGCGGGTGCTGCACGGCGATACCGACCCGTACACCTTGCCCGCGGCGGAACTGCGCCGCCGCAGGCGCGCCTATCAGATCATCTTCCAGGATCCCAACGCCGCGCTCAATCCGCGCATGACCATCCTCGATTCCATCCGCGAACCATTGGACATCCTGGGGGAGGTACCCCGCGCCGAACGTAACCGCCGAGCCTTGGAGATGCTCGACCGGGTAGGTTTGCGCAGTGACTTCGCGGCGCGCTATCCGCACGAACTGTCCGGCGGACAGAAGCAACGCATCAACATCGCCCGAGTGCTGACAGTACGCCCTCGGTTGGTCGTCTGCGACGAGGTGGTGGCGGCGCTGGATGTCTCCATCCGCGCCGACATCCTCAATCTGTTCGCCGGTCTGCAACGCGAATTCGGACTGACCTATCTGTTCATCACCCATGACCTCGGCGTTGTCTCGCACATCAGTTCGCGTATCGCGGTGATGTATCTCGGCCGGTTCATGGAACTTGGGCCGGCAGAGGCATTGGTGCGCCAGCCGCTGCATCCCTACACCGAGGCCCTGCTGTCGGCCGAACCGATCCCCTTGCCCGCGGCGATGCGCGGCGCCAGGCGCATCCTCCTGCGGGGCGAGATCCCCAGCCCGACCGATCCGCCCTCCGGCTGCCGGTTCCGCACCCGCTGCCCGGCCGCGCGGGCGGTCTGCGCCACAGACGAGCCGGAATGGCGGGAGTTGAATCCTGGTCATTTCGTCGCCTGCCACTTTGCCGGGACAGTGACCGGCACGGCAGTACAATGAAGGAGAACCCTCGCATGGGCGGAATAATCGGCCTCGACCGGCGTGGATTTCTGGCCTTGCTGGGCAGCGCTACGATGACTTCCGGCGCGGGCCCCGCTTTGGCCCAGGCTGCGCCACGCAAGGGCGGCATTCTCCGGGTGTCGTCTCCAGCCAATCCATCCAGCCTCGATCCGGCAACCGGCGGGTCGGGGTCGGATCACGTGTTCCTGTATACGATGTTCGATACACTGGTGGCGTTCGACTACGCCAGCTTGCGCGCAGTGCCGGGATTGGCTGAATCCTGGTCGTATCCGGAGCCCGCCACGTTGGTGCTGAACATCCGCCCCGGCGTGCTGTTTCACGACGCCACGCCCTGCGATGCGGCGGCGGTGAAATTCAATCTCGACCGCAACCGTAAGGATGAACGCTCCAACATCCGGTCCGATCTGGAGACGGTCACGGACGTGACGGTAAGCGGGCCAAACCAGGTCACCTTGAAACTGTCCCAGCCAGACACCGCCTTGCCGCTGATCCTGTCGGACCGGGCCGGGATGATGTGTTCGCCCAAGGCGTTGCGCGAACGCGGCAAGGATCACGACCGCAACCCGGTCGGGGCCGGCCCGTGGAAATTCGTCAGATGGGCGGACGCGGAAAAGATCGTGGTCACCCGCAATGAACAATACTGGCAGCCCGGCCGGCCCTATCTGGATGGTGTGGAGCTGTCGATCATCACCGAGGTGAATACCGGCCTGCGCTCCGTTATCGCCGGGCAGAACGATTTCATCTACTTCCTGTCGCCGCAGCAGAAGCCGGTCATCGACCGGAGCAAAGGGTTGGTCTCGGTTATCGGACCGACGCTCTATTGCGTTCAACTCTACCTGAACTGGGGGCGCCCGCCGCTGAACGATCTGCGGGTCCGGCAGGCACTGAACTACGGAGTGGATCGCGAGGAATTCAACAAGGCGACGATGAACGGCCTGTCGGAACCCGCCGCGATAACCCTGCCGACGGCGCATTGGGCGCATGACAAGGAAATGGCGAAATACTACCCGTACAATCCCGACAAGGCCCGCGCGCTGGTGGCGGAGGCCGGCTACAAGGATGGGATCGACCTGAACTTTGTTGGTTTCTCCGATCAGCGCTCCCAGCAGCGCCAGGAAGTGCTGATGGAGCAATATCGCAAGGTCGGCATCCGCCTGCGCTTCACCAACGGCACGGTGGCGGAAATGTCGGCCGCGTTCCTGTCGGATAAAAGAGGCGACGGGCTTCTTAGCGCCTGGACCGGCCGGGCAGACCCCACCCTGACCTATCAACTGCTGTTCGGTGCCGGCGCTTACTACAACGCCTCGCGTGTCGAGGCTGTCCCGGAGATCGGCCCGGCGTTGCGCGCGACCCGCGCCACCGAAGACGTCGACGGTCGCCGCCAGGCCTTCGCGCGGTTGCAACGGCTGGTGACCGAAAATGCGCTGCTGGTGCCGCTGGTGTTCCAGTTCGAGCTGGACGCCCACTCGCAGCGCGTGAAGGGCTATCGGCCCAACCTGCTGGGCAAACCGAAGTTCGAAGACGTGTATCTGGACGGTTGACCGGAAAATGGCGCAAAGCCGATGCTCGGACAGTCAGGCATGATCGGACGGCGCCTGCTGCAGATCGTGCCGGTGATCATGCTGGCGACGTTCGTCGTCTTTGGCCTGCTGCAGCTGGTGCCGGGCGACATAGCGGTCACCCTGGCCGGGGAGAACGCCAGCGATGCACGCATCGTCCAAATCCGCCAGAGCTACGGCCTGGACCGGCCGTTCCTGGTGCAATACGCGAGCTGGCTATGGAACGCGCTGCACCTGGACCTGTCGCGCTCCTATCTGTCGAACGAACCCGTGCTGGACCAGATCCTGCACCGGTTCCCTACCAGCCTGCTGATCGTCGGTGGCGCGCTGACGATCTCGCTGGTCATCGGTATTCCACTTGGGATTCTGGCGGCGACCCGGCCTGGCTCGAGACTGGACACCACGGTGACCAGCCTTGCTTCGCTTGGCGTGGCGCTGCCGAATTTCTGGCTGGCAATGATCCTGGTGGCGACCTTCGCGCTGTCGTTCCACTGGTTCCCCGCCACCGGTGCGGTGGCATTGGGCAAGGACCCGGGCCTGGCCCTATGGCACGCGACGTTGCCGTCCCTGGCGCTGGCCGCGGGCGGGGTGGCCGAGGTGGTGCGCCAGTTGCGCAGTGCGCTGATCGAGATCCTGTCCTCGCAATATGTGCGCACCCTGCGCGCCAAGGGATTGTCGCCCGCCTCCATCCTGTGGAAACACGGGCTGAAGAATGTCAGCGTCACGCTGTTGACGGTGATCGGACTGCTGGTGAACCGGCTGCTGGGCGCGACGGTGGTGGTGGAGGCGGTGTTCGCCATTCCCGGCATGGGCAGCCTGATTGTTCACGCCGCCATCCACAAGGATTTTCCGGTGGTGCAGGGCGTGGTGCTGGCGATGGTGGTGATCGTGATCTGCCTGAACCTGCTGATCGATGTGTTGTATACGATCCTCGACCCCCGGGTTGGTCTTAGATGATCCCTTCCGTACTCCGCTGGGCCTGGCGACATCCGGCCGCCGGACTCAGCCTGGTTTTCTTGATTGCCCTGTTCATTCTTGCCGCGCTGGCGCCGGTTATCGCGCCCTACGCACCCACCGCACAGAACGCCAACGACACTCTGGCCGAGCCGACGCTGCGGCATTGGCTCGGCACCGACGATCTCGGCCGCGACGTGTTCAGCCGGCTGATCCACGGTGCTCCAGCCACGCTGTATGCGAGCTTTCTGGCGGTGTCCGTCGCCTGCGTCATTGGCATTCCGGTAGGCCTGCTGGCCGGTTTTCTGGGTGGCTGGGTGGACGATGCGGTCAGCAGGGGGATCGACACGTTGCTGTCGTTTCCGGCCATCGTGCTGGCGATCGGCGTGACCGGCGCGCTCGGCATCGGCTTGACCAACGGCATGCTGGCGGTGGGGATCGTGTTCTCCCCCCAACTGGCCCGCCTCGTGCGGGCACAGACACTGGTGGTGAAGCAGGAGCTGTATGTGGACGCAGCACGCTGTTTCGGCGCCAGCCTGCGGCGGATCATCATCCGCCACGTGCTGCCCAACGCCATCCAGCCGGTGATTGTCCAGGTGACCCTGCTGCTGGCCGTGGCCCTGCTGGCGGAAGCCAGCCTCAGCTTCCTAGGCCTGGGTGTGCAGCCGCCGCAGGCGAGCTGGGGGGCGATGCTGGCCCGCGCCTACAACTACATGGAGATCGCACCAGAGCAGATGTACGCGCCTGGTATCGCGATCCTTCTGACAGCTTTGGCTTTCAACACGCTGGGGGAGGCGCTCCGCGTTGCGCTCGATCCGACTACGAAGCGGCGTTGATTTTCCGACGGGCACGGTCCCGACCTTCAGCGGCTACTTTGTGTCTGGTGAGTTGCCCAGACAGCCAAGGGCTGGCCGGATGTTTTTGGCAGGCGACCACCTTGCCGCGAGATCCGCTGGATATCCCTGCGGCGCCGTTCGCCTGGCTCGAAGCGGTGCCGATCGCGCCCAAAGCCGACCATGTGTGAAATCGCGTCCAACCGTGCCCCCTCCCAATATTCAAGGATGTCATTGATAACGCGCGCAAATCCGCAACCGAGGTGGGACGGTTGGACGCGTAACTCCACGCGGGGAATCTCCATTTTTCGTAATAAAATCAACGCGCTACTAGACTTTGCGGTAACAGTGGCAAAAGTCTGG
>PKWQ01000418.1:30795-30983 GCA_003133265.1 Acetobacteraceae bacterium | reverse complement strand
GTGATCGGGTGGTAGTTGCCGGTGCCGAAATGCGCGTAGGAGCGGACCGCGCCGCCCTCGCGGCGGACCACCAGGGTTATCTTGGCGTGGGTCTTCAGTTCTGCGAAGCCGTAGACCACCTGCACCCCGGCGGCTTCCATGCTGCGGGCAAGGCGAATATTCGCCTCCTCGTCGAACCGGGCGCGCAG
>PKWQ01000418.1:0-30780 GCA_003133265.1 Acetobacteraceae bacterium | reverse complement strand
GGGATCGCGCGCCGCCTGGCGCAGGAACTGCACCACCACGTCGAAGCTCTCGAACGGATGATGGACGATGATGTCCTTGGCGCGGATGGCGGCGAAGCAGTCGCCGGCGAAGTCCCGGATGCGCTCGGGGAAGCGCGGGGTGTAGGGCGGGAACAGCAGGTCCGGCCGGTCGTCCACGATCAGCTGCGTCAGGTCGACCACGCCGAGCAGACCGTGCTGCACATAGGTTTCGTCGGCGCTGGCGCCGGTCTCGGCGGCCACCAGCTCGCGCAGTTCCGACGGCATGTTGGCATCGACCGACAGATGGATCGCCACCCCACGGCGCCGGCGCTTCAACGCCGTCTCGTAGGAGCGCACCAGATCCTCGGCCTCTTCCTCGAATTCCACGTCGGTGTCGCGGATCAGGCGGAACATGCCCTGGCCCAGCACGCGGAAGCCGGGGAACAGCCGGTCGAGGAACAGTCCGACCAGATCCTCCAGCATCACGAAGCGGATATCCGCCGGTTTGTCGCCGTCGCCGGGCAAACGGATGAAGCGCTCGACCTGGCTCGGCAGCGGGATCAGGGCGCGCATGCCATGCCCGTCCTCCTCCCGCAGCAGGCGCAGCACCATCACCAGCCCCATGTTGGGGATGAACGGGAACGGATGCGCCGGATCGACGGCGAGCGGGGTCAGAACCGGGAAGACCCGCTCCATGAACCACGCATCCAGCCAGACCACGTCGTCGGCGGACAGCGAAGCGGTCTCGCATACCTGGATGCCGGCTTCCCGCAACAGCCCGCGCAGCTCCCGCCAGACGCGCTGCTGATCGGCCAGCAGCGTCTCGGCGCGCTGGCGGATTTCCACCAGCTGCTGCGCCGGCGTGCGCCCGTCCGGCGACGGCGAGGTCACGCCTGCCTTGGCCTGGTTGACCAGGCCGGCGACGCGCACGGAATAGAACTCGTCCAGGTTGGACGCGCTGATCGAGATGAACCGCAGCCGTTCCAGCAGCGGGTGGCGGGTGTTTTCCGCCTCTTCGACCACGCGATGATTGAAGTCGAGCCAGGAGAGTTCGCGGTTGATGAAGCGCTCCGGGCTGGCGAGCATGTCGATGCCGCCAGAACGCGCCTCCGGCGCGATGCCGCCAGAACGCGCCTCCGGCGCGATGCCGCCAGAACGCGCTTCCGCCCCGACCACGACCAGAGCCGGCGGCGCGGGATGCGATCCGATCGGTCGATCCTGCGCCTCGGCGTCACGCTCGTTCATCACGATCCCACGCTTGTTCATCCTGACAAGCCCCGATCCTACAGCAGACGCGCACCGAAAGATGGCATGGGCGGCGGTATCGCGGAAATTTCATTCTCCTCCACGCCTGCTATTTCCGCCAGCACCATGGCGGAAAGCGCGCGCGTGACCGCCCCGCCGGTCGCCAGCGCGTAGCGGTCGAGCCGACGGACGGCATCCGCCAGCGCCGCCGGCGTGCGCGGCAGGCGGGTCAGCAGGTAGTCCTGCACGCCCTCGGCCACGGCGAGCTGGCGGTCCGACAGCAGCCGGGCGAGCAGGGCGCGCAGCAGACTGTCCTCGGGCGGGCCGATCTCGACGGCGGTGATGGCGCGCAGCCGGCTGGCGAGGTCGGGCAAACGGACCGGCCAGCGCGCCGGCGGTGTCCGCCCGGCCAGCAGCACCGGCAGACCGGCCTCGGCGGCGGCGTTCAGCAGATGCAGCAGCGCGGTCTCCTCGGCAGCCATGTCGGCATCGTCCAGCGCGACGCCGCCCACCCCAGGCAACTGGACCTCGGGCAATTCCGGCAGGCCGGTCAGCGCCGGGCCGGATAGCAGCCGCGCGCCTCGGCCATCAGCCCAGCGATGCAGCAGATGGGTCTTCCCCCGGCCGGCCTCCCCCCACAGCGCCAGCCGCCCGCCGGGCCAGTCCGCGGTGCGGTCGAGCCAGGCGAGCGCCGCCGCGTTCGAGGGCGCGGTGATGAAATCGCTGGCGGCGAAATCAGGCTGATGCGGAAACGGCAGGACCAGCTGGCAAAGCGCGGCCGTCATGCCAGCGGGCCGCCGTCCGTGTCGGGCCGGCGCGGTGGGTCGAGATAGAGCGGGCTTTGCAGATAGCGGCGCAGCCAGAACCGGCACAGCACGCCGATCGTCGCCGCGACCGGCACCGCCAGCATCACGCCGAGAAAGCCGAACGCCGCCCCGCCGGCCATCAGGGCGAAGATCACCCACACCGCCGGCAGTTCCACCCGGTCGCCCAGGAAGCGGGGATAGATGACATAGCCCTCCAGGACCTGCCCGACGACGAGCACGCCCATCACCATCAGCACGCCGCGCCAGTCCGGAAACTGCGCCAGCGCCAACCCGATCGCGGTGATGCCGCCGGCGATGGAGCCGACATAGGGAATGAACGACAGCAGCCCGGCGGTCATGCCGACGATCAGGCCGAGATCGAGTCCGGCCAGCGAGAGCGCCACCGCATAGTACAGCGCCAGGATCACGCAGCACATCGCCTGGCCGCGCACCCAGGCGGACAGAATGCGGTCGACCTCGCGGGCCTGGGCGCGGATGACCCCGGCATAGCGGTGCGGCAGCCAGCCATCGATCATCGCCGTCACCGCCGGCCAGTCTCGCAGCAGGTAGAACGCGACCACGGGGGTAACGACGACCAGGGTAAGCACGTTGAACAGCGCGAAGCCGCCGCCGATGACCCGCGAGAGCGCGGTGGCGGCGAAGGAGACCATGGCCCCGGCCTGCCCGCCGACCAGATCGCGCAGCTTGTCATCGACGACATCGGGGCCGAAGCGCTCCTGGAGACGGGAGATCACGTCCTGCGCCCAGCCCTGCAGCAGCGCGACATATTGCGGCACCCGGCCGACGAGAATGCCGATCTGGGCCAGGATCAGCGGGTAGAGCAGCAGCACGAACAGCAGCATCGCGGCCAGGATGCCGAGGATCACCACCGACGTGGCCAGCCCGCGCGGCAGCCCCAGCCGGCACAGCCGGGCGGTCAGCGGATCGAACACGTAGGCGATCCCGGCGGCGGCCACGAAGGGCAGCAGCACCGAGGCGAAAAGCTGCAACCCGAGCCACGCGGCGACCAGCAGGCCGAGCAGCAGCGCGACCCGCTGCGAGCGCGTCGCGGCAACCAGCCGGTCGTCAGGCAGTGTCACGGGCTGGGTGGGCATCTGGCTCATCGGCCGCGCACGGCGTTCCATACATAGGCCCCGCCGGAGACCAGCGTGGTGGCGGCGACCGCCCAGACCAGCACGTCCATGACCAGCACGTCGGGCAGGAACGGCAGCCCCGGCGCGAAAAAGCTGTGCAGCAGCGCCAGGGCAACCAGCGCGATCTGCAACGCGGTATTGGCCTTGGAGACATACAACGGGCGGATCGGCACCGACTGGCCGAGCACGAACAACAGCAGCACGCCGCCGACGATCACCACGTCGCGGAACACCACCAGGATCGCCAGCCAGTCCGGCAGCACATGCACGCCGGCCAAGGTCACATACATCGACACCAGCAGCGCCTTGTCCGCGACCGGGTCGAGCAGCGCGCCGACCACGCTGCCGCCGCCGCGCCGCGCCAGCCAGCCATCGACCGCATCCGACAGTCCGGCGGCCACAAACAGGAAGAACGCCTCCGACATCATCTGCTGCAGGACCAGCCACACCGCCAGCGGCACGGCGCAGAGCCGGCCGAAGGTGATGACGTTCGGCAGGGTCAGCAGCGCCGTCGACGCGACGCGGGGAAAAGGCGTTCCGTCAGGCATCCTGGCCTGGCTCCCTCAAGCTGTGCCGATATGTTGCGCCAGCACGTTGCACGTATCCGTTGCCTATGGTTGTTTCCGCGCCCGTCCACCGGCCCTTCCCGGCGATCCTAGCATAGCTTCGTCCGGGGAAAGGCCTAGCGCATCGAGGGGCGCCATGACGAGTTCGACCTACCGAGACGCAGGCGTGGATATCGAGGCCGGTGACGCGCTGGTGGAGGCGATCAAGCCGCTGGCCCGCGCCACCCGCCGCAGCGGCGTGCTGGGCGGGCTCGGTGGCTTCGGGGCGCTGTTCGACCTGAAGGCCGCCGGCTTCGCCGATCCGGTGCTGGTCTCCACCACCGACGGCGTCGGCACCAAGCTGAAGATCGCCATCGAGACCGGCATTCACGACACGGTCGGGATCGACCTGGTGGCGATGTGCGTCAACGACCTGGTGGTGCAGGGCGCGGAGCCATTGTTTTTCCTCGACTATTTCGCCACCGGCAAACTCTCGGTGGCGCAGGCGGGCACGGTGATCGCCGGCATCGCCGAGGGCTGCAAGCAGGCCGGCGCCGCTTTGGTGGGCGGCGAGACCGCCGAGATGCCGGGCATGTATGCCGCCGGCGATTACGATCTGGCGGGCTTCGCCGTCGGCGCGGCGGAGCGCGGGACGCTGCTGCCGCGACCCATCGCGCCGGGCGACGCGATCCTTGGGCTGGCCAGCTCCGGGGTGCATTCCAACGGGTTTTCCCTGGTCCGCCGGGTGGTGCAGGCCAGCGGCCTCGGCTGGGACGCGCCGGCGCCGTTCGCGCCTGACCTGACCCTGGGCGCGGCGCTGATGGCACCGACGCGCATCTACGTGAAGTCGCTGCTGGCGCTGCACCGGGCCGGGCTGCTGAAGGCCGCCGCGCACATCACCGGCGGCGGACTGCCCGGCAACCTGCCGCGCGTGCTGCCGGACGGCGTGGCGGCGGCGCTGGATGCGTCCTGGCCGGTGCCGCCGGTGTTCGGCTGGCTGGCCCGCACCGGCGACATCGCCGCGACGGAGATGCTGCGGGTGTTCAATTGCGGCGTCGGCATGGCGCTGGTGGTGTCCGACGCCGAGGCCGCCATCGCCGCCCTGAGTGCGGCCGGCGAGAGCGTCTTCCGCATCGGCACCATCGAGGCCGCCGCCGGTCCGGCCTCGGTGCGGATCGCGCCGCCGGCAGGGTGGCCCGCGTAGGAATGGCCCGCGTGAAAAAACGCGTCGGCATCCTGATCAGCGGCCGCGGCTCCAACATGGCGGCACTGATCGACGCCGCCCGCGACCCGGCCTATCCGGCGGAGATCGCGCTGGTGCTGTCCAACCGCCCGGATGCCGGCGGGCTGGCCCGCGCCGAAGCCGCCGGCATCGCAACCGGGGTGGTGGACCACCGCGGTTTCCCGCGCGACCGGCCGGGCCACGAAGCCGCGATCGACGCGGCACTGCGCGCGGCGGGGGTCGAGATCGTCTGCCTCGCCGGCTATATGCGGGTACTGACCGGCCTGCTGGTCGGGCGCTGGGCCGGGCGGATGCTGAACGTCCACCCCAGCCTGCTGCCGGCCTTCCCCGGCCTGGACACCCACGCCCGCGCGCTGGCCGCCGGGGTGAAACTGCACGGCTGCACAGTGCATCTGGTGAGCGAGGGGGTGGACGAAGGCCCGATCCTGGCCCAGGCCGCCGTGCCGGTGCTGCCCGGCGACACCGAGGACAGCCTGGCGGCGCGCGTGCTGGCGCAGGAGCATGCGATCTACAAGCTGGCGCTGGCGCTGCTCGCCTCCGGCCGGGCGCCCGAATGCCCCGGACCCACCGCCGCGCTGCTGAACCCCTTGCCGGGGGCTTCGCCGTTGCAATAGAACTGTGGAAACAACTTTTTCACAGGACCAAAGCACGTCATGGCCACTTCCAGCACCCGTTTCACCGGCCCCGAGACCCCGGAGGCGCTCCTCGCCGACCGGCAGAAATTCTTGGCCTCGTTCACCAGCTTTGCCGCCCGCACGACCATGTTCGTGGTCGTGCTGCTGGCGCTGATGGGGCTGTTCCTGACCTGATCGCCGGCTCCGCGCCGTCGTGCTAGCGTCCGGCCTTCAACCGAGAACGGGAGAAGGCACCATGCAACTCGGACGTCTTGGCGTTTGGTACGGCGTGGACAAGCTGGACGGGGCGGGACTGCGCCAGTTCCTCGGCACCGTCGAGCGGCTTGGTTACGACACGCTGTGGTATCCTGAATCGCGCGGCTACGAGTCGCTGGCGGTCGCCGGCTTCATGCTGGGCAACACGACGAAACTAAAGCTCGGCAGCTCCATCGCCAGCATCTATGCCCGCGACGCCTTCACCGCCCGGCGCGGCTACATCACCCTGCGCGACCTGTACGGCGACCGCTTCATCCTCGGCCTCGGCGTCAGCCATGTGCCGATGGTCGAGGGGCTGCGCGGCCATGTCTACGAGAAGCCGGTGCCGGCGATGCGCAAGTATCTCGACGGCATCCTGAAGGACCAGGACGGCTCGGAGAGCTGGCCGGTGGTGGTCGCCGCCCTCGGGCCGCTGATGCTGAAGCTGGCGTTCGAAAAATGCCTGGGCGTGGTGCCCTACAACGTGACCCCGGAGCACACCCGCCAAGCCCGCGCGATCATGCCGGCGGGGAAATGGCTGGCGGTCGAGCAGAAGGTGACGATCGAGACCGATCCGGCACGCGCGCGCGCCCTGGGGCGCAAGGAGTTGGCGCGCTACATGACGCTGCCCAACTACCGCAACAACTGGCTCCGGCTGGGTTTCACCGAGGCGGAACTGGAGGGCGGCGGCTCGGACCGGTTCATCGACGCGATGGTGAACTGGGGCGATGCGGCGGCGGTGAAACGCCAGTTGCGCGCGCATTTCGACGCCGGTGCGACGCATGTCTGCATCCAACCTGTGCATGCCGACGGCGATTTCGCGGCGCGCGACGCGATCCTGACGGCGCTGGCGGATACTTAATTTCTTGCGGGGGTGGGCGGCGTCCTGGATGGGGCGCCGCTTGTCTCGGGCTGTTTCCAGCCGTTTTCGCGGGTCTGCCGTCGGGCCTGTCCGGTGATCGAATTCGACCGATAGTGCTAGAAAAGGAGAGCTGCTTGACGCTGAACGCAGTCTTTCGTGTGGATGATCACCCCGTTCTGCTTTCAGACTTTGTTGTGACTGCGCCGGGGTCAGAACGGGACCATATCGAACTCCCGACACACGCGGACCTCCAAACTCTCATTCCAAGGGAATATTTGTTTCCTGTTGTTCGATTGGCCAGCAAGGTCTTGGAAGTGTCCCCGCGGCTGTTGGTCTGCGGTTCGGGCAGCCTTTTAGAGATCCGTCGCGTGTTCACGCATTTGCACGGGCGCTTCTCGACGATAGAGGCGACTACCAACGCGGTGAAGAGCTCGCTTTGTGATTATATAGAGGAGCGCGGCGATGGCAGTCCGGATTGCGTCATTGCAGGCTGGATCATCGATGCCGGTCAGCCAGTTTCGTTCCGCTGGTCGTCAGAGACGGGTGACGTCGAAACCGAAGGCGACTACATAGAAGGCAGCGGGGCAAGGATTTTCCGGGAATTATGCTTGCCGCTAGCCAACACAGCTATAAATCCAGACGAGTTGGAAAGAGGGCTTGCCGAAGCCGCACTCCATATGACTACCACCCCGTACGCTAACGAACTCGTCCTCGGAAACACCCTTCTGAATGGCTTCGGTGGTGGATATGACGCGTTCGTATTCGCAAATGGGCGATTTAGGCGCGTTCATGATGTCACCTACCTGCTGTTCGCGGTGAGGGTCATCGACCTGAACACGTTGCGGATAGGGCAGATGCCGATCTTGCTGAAGAATACCAGTTTCGGCCAGCATACTTTGTTACGAAGTTTTCTAATTCCATCTCTCGATAAGAGAATCAAAGCCCGAGAGAGCGAGGCAATCGCGCTCGTGACGCCGGTTTATGTGCCCGCGCGACCAACCCTGCCAAGTACTCCTTTTATTCAGATGCCCCTTACCTCAGCTAATTTTGCGATCGGTATGTTCGGAAAGGCCATCGACCATGCCGATGAAATCTTTACCGCGATAGTGACCGCGCCAGCAGAAACATCCCTATTTAGAATCCAGATCACAGACAAGGTAAAAGACGGAAAGAACGAGGTTGTTTTTGCTTTACCGGAAAAAATTATGATGAATATTTCTGCACAAGCTTTCTTGAGATTTAGCCGGCAGACGGTTGAAGGAGTTCAGTCGCGCGGGTAACGCGCGGTCGCGGATGCCGGCCGATAGGGCGAGACTACGCGGCGGCGCGCCTTACCCCAGGCGCCGCAGCTTCGCCGCCAGCTCCACCGGGTCGGTGACCGGCAGGCCGCCGGCGTGGCAGACAGAGGCCGCCGCACCGGCCGGGCCGGCGATTTCGCCGCCCGTGACACGATCCTGACAGCGCTGGCGGATACTTGAGGTTTTGGGGATCACCCCGCGCCGTAGGGCAAAATCGGCTTTCTGGTCATCGTCAGGGTGATCGCCGCGCCGGTCAGCGCCAGAAGACCGGCAATGGCGAACGTGCCGTTGAAACTGCCGGTGAGGGAGACGACGTAGCCGGTGATGATCGGCGCGCTCAGTCCGAAACTGTTGCCGCCGAGGACGGTGATGCTGGTGACTTTGCCGATATCGGCGGGATTGCGGACCAGGTCGGTCACCAGCGCGAAATTCAGCGCGCTGCCGGCGGCGCCCATGGAACGGGTGATGGCCAGGACCACCATGATGATCCATAGCTGGTCCAGGAACGGCACCAGCAGGATCGAGGCGACGCTGATCATCGTCGCGGCGATCATCAGGCGCCGGCGGCCGGCGTTGGCGTTCTCATGGCGGAGCAGATAGTCGCTGAACCGGCCGATGGCGATCGCCATCACCGAGGCAATGGCGAACGGCACCGCGGTCATCATGCCGGCGTTCATCACGCTCAGGCCCTTGGCCTGCTGAAGATAGGTCGGCAGCCAGGTGAGCAGCATGTAGCTGCCATAGACCTCGCAGCCCTGGGTGAAGAATAGGCCCCAGACGCTGCGCAGCGTCAGCAAATGCAGGAACGGGGATGCCGGGCCGTCCGCCACCGGCCGGCTTTCCTCGCCGTGGCGTTCCGCCAGGATCTTGTCGCGTTCGGCCGTGCCGAGCCAGGCGGTGCGTTCGGGCTTGTCGAAGAACGCCAGCCAGGCGGCCAGCCAGATGAAACCGATGCCGCCGGCGACGTAGAAGCCGGCGCGCCAGCCGAGCCAGCCGATGATGGCCGAGACCATCACCGCGCCGATCGCCGGGCCGGCGGCGGAGCCGGCGCCGAAAACGGCGCTGGCCAGGCCGCGCTCGGAGGCGGGGAACCATTCGCGGATGACGCGGTTCGAGGCCGGCCAACTCGTCGACTCGCCCATGCCCATGACGATCCGGGTCGCGGCCATCGAGACGAAACTGACGGAGAAGCCGGTCATCACGGTCGCCGCCGACCAGATGCCGATGCCCCAGGCATTGACGATTTTGCCGCCGCAGCGGTCGACCAGCAACCCGACCGGCAGCAGGCAGAGGAGGTACATCCACAGGAAGGATGACAGCAGATAGCCCATCTGCACCGGCGAAAGGCCGAACTCGGCGGCGATCGGCTTGGCCGCGACAGCCAGCGCCACGCGGTCGCTGTAGTTGATCAGCGTCAGGGTGAACAGGAACAGCAGCACCCATACGCGCCGGTAGTTCTTCATCGCGATTCCCCCCCCCCCAGAGCGTGCTCCGGCGCCCGCCCATCCCTGGGATAGGGGTGGAACGTTATTAGGCGAGCGTGGTGGCTGGCGCGGAGGGTGTCAACTCAGCCCTCGGGAGTTCGCGCGGGGCATCCTACGCCCGCCGTCGCAGCATCGCCGCCAACTCCCCCGGCTCCGTGACCGGCAACCCGCAGACGCCGGCGCGGCAGACATAGGCCGCCGCACCGGCCGGGCCGGCGAGCTTGCCATACGCGGGATGGGACGGCGGCAGCGCCTCCGCCGAGGTGGAGCGCAACAGCACCACCGCCGGGTCCGGCGCGGTCAGCGCCATTTCGATCAGCGCCTCGGCCAACGGATGGCCGGGCGCGCCGGCGATCACCACGTTGGTGGCGTCCTCCAGCAAATCCGCCGCGGCGAGCAACGTCGGCATGGCGGCGAGCTGGTCGGGCACGCCGGTGAAGGCGCGCAGCACGCCGGCGGCCTGGGACCGGTAGGCCTCGTCGCCGGTCAGGTGGAACAGCCGGGCGAGCACCTCCGCCATCTGGCCGTTGCCGGCGGGCGTGGCGTTGTCGGCGGCGGAGCGGGGCCGGTTCAGCGGCACATCCTGCGCGTCGGCGGCGGTCTGATAGAAGGCGCCGTGCTCGTCGCCGAACAGCCGCGCCGCCGCGCCGACGAGGTTGGTTGCCTCGCTCAGGTAGCGGACGGTCCCGGTCGCCTCGAACAGCGCCAGCGCGGCGCGGGCCATCGCCGCCTGATCCTCGATCAGGCCGGCGGCGGTGACGCGGCCGAGGCGCCAGGTGTGCTGCACCCGCCCGTCCGGGGCGCCCATGCTGGCGATGATGAAATCGAAGGCGCGGCTGGCCAGCAGCAGCCAGTCCGGCCGGGCGAACACCGCGGCCGCCCGCGCCAGCGCGGCGATGGCAAGCCCGTTCCAGTCCGCCAGCACCTTGTCGTCGCGGCCCGGACGCACACGCTGCGCGCGCGCGGCGAACAGGATGGCGCGGGACCGGGCGACTTTTTCCTCGTGTTCCTCCGGCCCGGGCGGGTCGATCCGGCGCAGGATATTGTGGCCCTCCCAGTTGCCGTTCGCGGTGACGTCGTAGGCCGCCATGAACGGCGGCGCGGCAAGCCCGAGATGGGAGACGATTTGCGCCTCCGACCAGACATAGAAGCGGCCTTCCTCGCCCTCGCTGTCGGCGTCCTCGGAGGAGGCGAAGGCGGTCGCTTCGCCGGCGGTCATGTCGCGGATCAGCCACGCCACCGTTTCCGCCGCGCGCTCCGCATAGAGCGGGTCCGGGCGGTCGGCGTGGGCGAAGGCGAGCAGCTCCAGCAGCTGGGCATTGTCGTACAGCATCTTCTCGAAATGCGGCACCAGCCACACCTCGTCGGTGGCATAGCGCGCATAGCCGCCGCCGAGATGATCGTAGATGCCGCCTTGCGACATCCGCAGCAGCAGCAGATGCACGGCGGCGCGGCCGGCATCGTCGCCGGTGCGGAAATCGTTCTGCCAGAGGAAGCGGAAGATCGGCGGGTTGGGGAATTTCGGCGCGCCGCGCAGTCCGCCATGAATGGGATCGGTCAGGCGGTGCAGCACGGCGGCGACACGGTCGAGATCGGCCGGCAGCGGCAGGCCGCCGGGGTGGGCGGCCGAGGCGGCGAGCAGCGCGCGGCGAAGCGCGGCGGTGTTATGGGCGATGCGCTGGTCGTCGGCGCGATAGGTATCGGCCACGCCTTGCAGCACCTGGCGAAACGACGGGCGGCCCCAGCGCGGCTCGGGCGGGAAATAGGTGCCGCCCCAGAACGGCGCCCCGTCCGGGGCCAGGAACATGGTCAGCGGCCAACCGCCCTGTTCGCCGAGCGCGTGCAGCGCGGACATATACAGATGGTCGATGTCCGGACGCTCTTCGCGGTCCACCTTGATGTTGACGTACAGCGCGTTCATCAGCGCGGCGGTTTCCGGGTCCTCGAAGGATTCGTGCGCCATCACATGGCACCAATGGCAGGCAGCGTAGCCGACCGAGAGCAGGATGGGACGGTTGCTCGCCTGCGCCTCCGCCAGCGCCGCCGGGCCCCACGGACGCCAATGCACCGGGTTGTCGGCGTGCTGCAGCAGATAGGGGGAGATTTCGTGACGCAGCAGGTTGGCCGGCTCGGGCATTGTCGTGTCCTTGGCCCTTTGGCGTAGAGTGGGCGGGTGTGAACCGAGAGGCGGGCGATGGGCGAGCGGCGGGCTGACGATCCACCGATGTACTATCAGGCGCATGTCTTCGTCTGTTCGAACCGGCGCCCGGACGGCCATCCGCGTGGATGCTGCGCGGCCGGGGGCTCGGAGAAACTGCGCGACTACATGAAGGCACGGGCCAAGGAGATGGGGCTGACCAAGGTGCGGATCAATAACGCCGGCTGCCTGGACCGCTGCGAGGACGGCCCGTGCGTGGTGATCTACCCGGAGGGCGTCTGGTATCGGGTCGGTTCCATCGCCGATGTGGACGCGGTGCTGGAGACGCATCTGCGCGATGGCGGCCGGGTGGAGGCGCTGCTGCTGCCCCGGGAAACACGCTGAGCGATGGGTAGCGCGTGAAACACGCCGATAACGACACGATCTTCGCCATTGCCTCCGGCGCCGGGCGGGCCGCGATCGCGGTGATGCGGATCAGTGGGCCGGCCAGCGCGGTGCTGCTCGGTGGCCTGATCGGCCGGCCGCCGCCTCCCCGCCGGGCGGTGCTGCGCATTTTGCGCGCGCCCGACGCAGCGGTGTTGGACCGGGCGATGGTGCTGTGGCTGCCCGGACCGGGCAGCTACACCGGCGAGGATTCTTGTGAACTCTTCCTGCATGGCGGACGGGCGGTGGTGGCGGGCGTTGCCGACGCGCTGGCGACGCTGGGCGGCCGGCCGGCGGAGGCCGGCGAATTCACCCGCCGCGCTTTCCTGAACGGGCGGATGGACCTGCTGGAGGCCGAGGCGGTCGGCGATCTGATCGAGGCGGAAACCGCCGGGCAGGCACGCCAGGCGCTGCGCCAGCTGGAGGGCGAGCTGGGCGCGGTGCTGCGCGGCTGGGCGGGGCGGCTGCGCTGGCTGCTGGCGCAACAGGAAGCACTGATCGATTTTCCCGACGAAGACCTGCCCGACGATGTCGAGGACACGATCGTCGCCGAGATCGCCGCGCTGGGCCGCGAGATCGCCCGCCACCTGGATGACGGGCGACGCGGCGAACGGCTGCGGGAAGGTCTGGTGTTCGCCATCGCCGGACCGCCGAACGTCGGCAAATCCTCGTTGATGAACGCGCTGGCCGAGCGCGACGTGGCGATCGTCTCACCGCTGCCCGGCACGACACGGGACGCGATCGAGGCGCGGGTGGTGCTGGGCGGCGTGCCGGTAACGCTGGTGGACACGGCGGGGCTGCGCGACACCGGCGATGCGATCGAGGCCGAGGGCGTGCGCCGGGCGCTCGCGCGGGCGGCGGCGGCCGATCTGGTGGTGACGGTCGGCGACGCCGGCTCCGGCGTCGCGCCGGTGGCGGGCGTGCGCGTCTGCAACAAGATCGATCTCGGTGGCGCGGTGCCGGACGGCGCATTGGGGGTGAGCGCGCTGACCGGCGCCGGGATGGATGCGCTGCGCGACTGGCTGGCCATGGAGGCACGGGCGCTGACCGAGGCATCCGGCCCGCCGAAGCTGACCCGCGCACGGCACCGGGCGGCGCTGATGGAAGCCCTGGAACGGTTGCGGGGCGCGGCCGACGCGCGATTGCCGGAGTTGCGGGCCGAGGATCTGCGACTGGCGCTGCGGGCGCTCGGGCGGATCACCGGCGAGGTCGGGGTAGAGGATATTCTGGGCGATATATTTGGAAAATTCTGTATTGGCAAGTAGTTATCTGCGGTGTTTAATGGATTTTCACTATATTGTTCTTTATCGAGAACAATTTGGCCGGCTGCCCCGCGAACGCGCCTTGGCACTGCGGCGGCGTTCACCCTAATTCAGCGCCATCCTGATATAAGGCGCGCGCGGCGGTTCCGGAGAAGGCAAGGCTGAATGGACGTGACGTTCGATGTTGTGGTGGTCGGCGGCGGTCACGCCGGATGCGAGGCGGCGGCGGCGGCGGCCCGGCTGGGCGCGCGGACGCTGCTGCTGACGCATCGGCTGGACACGCTGGGCGAGATGTCGTGCAACCCGGCGATCGGCGGGATCGGCAAGGGCCATCTGGTGCGCGAGATCGATGCGCTGGACGGGATCATGGGCCGGGCGGCCGATCTGGCGGGCATCCATTTCAAGCTGCTGAACCGCAGCAAGGGGCCGGCGGTGCGCGGCCCCCGGGCGCAGGCCGACCGGGCGCTGTACCGGGCCGCGATCCAGCATCTGCTGGCGGAAACGCCGGGACTGGAGATACGGGCAGAAGCGGTCGAGGACCTGGAAATCGGCCCGGACGGCCGGCTGCGCGCGGTGATCTGTGCGAGCGGCACCCGCGTGGCGTGTGGTGCTGCGGTGCTGACCGCCGGCACCTTCCTGCGCGGCGTGATCCATATCGGCGACAAGCAGACCCCGGCGGGGCGCGTCGGCGAAGCGCCGTCCGTCGGGCTGGCCCGGACCCTGGAGCGGCTGGCCTTGCCGCTCGGGCGGCTGAAGACCGGCACGCCGCCGCGGCTGGACCGGCGCAGCATCGACTGGGACGGACTGGCAGCCGACCGCGGCGATGCGGTGCCGGAGCCGTTCAGCACCATGACCACCTCGATCGCCAATCCCCAGGTGGATTGCCGGGTGACCGCGACCACACCGGCCACCCACGCGGTGATCCGCGCCAACCTGCACCGCTCGGCGGTCTATGGCGGCGGCATCACCGGGCCAGGGCCGCGCTACTGCCCGTCGATCGAGGACAAGGTATCGCGGTTCGCGGACCGCGAGCGCCACCAGATATTCCTCGAGCCCGAGGGGCTGGACGATCCGACGATCTATCCGAACGGCATCTCTACCAGCCTACCGGAAGACGTGCAGCTTGCCATGCTCGCCACCATCCCCGGATTGGCGCATGCCCGGATGATCCGCCCCGGCTATGCGGTGGAATATGATTTCGTCGACCCTCGTGCGCTGGCGCCCTCATTGGAAGTGCGGGCGCTGCCTGGGCTGTTCCTGGCCGGGCAGATCAACGGCACCACCGGNNACGAGGAAGCCGCCGCCCAGGGCCTGATGGCCGGGTTGAACGCGGCGCGGCTGGCCGGCGGCTCGCCCCCGGTAACGCTCGGCCGGTCGGACGCCTATATCGGCGTGCTGCTGGACGACCTGACCACCCAGGGGGTCAGCGAGCCGTACCGGATGTTCACCTCCCGCGCCGAATTCCGCCTGACATTGCGCGCCGACAACGCCGATCTGCGGCTGACCGGCAAAGGCATGGCGTGGGGCTGCGTCGNNTTAGGGGCTGCGTCGGCACGTCCCGCGCGACCGCCTTCGCCGCGCACCTTGGGTCGGTCACCGCCGGGCTGGATCGCGCGCGAACCGAGGGCGCGGCCCCGGCGGCGCTGGAGCGGCTCGGGGTCGGCGTCCGGGCGGACGGCAAGTGGCGCTCGGTGCTGGAACTGCTGGGCCACGATGCGGTGGACCAGGCGGCTCTCGGTGCCGCCTTCCCCTGGCTGGGCGCGTTGCCGCCGCGTTCGCTGACCCAGTTGCAGACCGAAGCCCGCTATGCCGGCTATCTGCATCGCCAGAACGCCGACATCCGCAGCTTTCAGCGGGAGGAGACTGTGTCGCTGGAGGCGGTCGCATATCAGGAGATCGGCGGGTTGTCGGCGGAATTGCGCGACAAGCTGACGCGCCAGCGCCCGGCCTCGTTGGGCGCGGCGTCGCGCATCCAGGGCATGACCCCGGCGGCGCTAGCCGCCATTGCCGCGCATCTGCGCAAACGAGCCCCGGGCCGCGCGGCGTAGGTGTTTCACGTGAAACACTGGCGGCGCTGGACCGCTTCACCGAACTGCTGCTGCGCTGGAACCGCACCGTCAATTTGATCGCACGCCGCGACGAAGATGCGCTGTGGGACCGCCACATCGCCGATTCCCTGCAACTGGTGCCGCTGATCGCCCCCCGCCCCGCCCGCGCCATCGATTTGGGTTCTGGCGCCGGCTTCCCCGGCTTGCTTCTGGCTATCGTCACCGCCATCCCGTTCGATCTGATCGAGTCTGACCAGCGCAAGGCCGCGTTCCTGCGCGAAGCCGCCCGCCTGACCGGCGCCCCCGCGACCGTCCATGCCAGCCGCATCGAGGCGGCGCGCATTCCCCCTGCCCCGCTGATCACCGCCCGCGCGCTGGCCCCGCTGCCCGCTTTGCTGGCGCTTGCCGCCCCATTGCTGGCACCCGGCGGGGTTTGCCTGTTTCTCAAGGGCGCCAATGCCGATGCCGAATTGACGGCCGCCACCGGGGAGTGGCACATCCACGCCGAGCGCTTCCCAAGCCGCACCGCGCCCGGCGCCAGCATCCTCCGGATCAGCGAGATCGCCCGTGTCGCAGCCCAGCCCTGACGCCGCCGAACCCCAGCCGCCCCGCCGCACCCGCGTGCTGGCGATCGCCAACCAGAAAGGCGGCGTCGGCAAGACCACCACGGCGATCAACCTGGCAACCGCCATCGCCGCCAACGGCGAGTCCGTGCTGCTGATCGACCTCGATCCGCAGGGCAACGCCTCGACCGGCCTCGGCGTGCCCCGCACCGACCGCGCCACCGGCAGCTATCGGCTGCTGACCGAAGGCATCCCCGTCGCCGATGCGGTCCGCGCCACCTATGTACCCGGCCTGTCGCTGATCCCCGCCGAGCCCGATCTCGCCGGCGCGGAGATCGAACTGGTCGATTTCGACCGGCGAGAGTTCCGGCTGCGCGACGCCATCGCCCCGCTGCGCGACGCGCCGGGCATCGACTTCATCCTGATCGACTGTCCGCCCAGCCTGGGATTGCTGACGCTGAACGCGCTGGTTGCCGCCGACGCCGTGCTGGTGCCGCTGCAATGCGAATTTTTCGCCCTGGAGGGCATCACCCAGCTGATCCGCACCGTCGATATGGTGAAACGCGCGCTAAACCCCGCCCTCTCGCTGCAAGGCATCGTCCTGACCATGTATGACCGGCGCAACAACCTCTCTGAACTCGTCGCGGCCGATGCGCGGGCGTTCTTCGGCTCCCAGGTCTACGAGACGGTGATTCCCCGCAATATCCGCATCTCCGAAGCCCCCAGCCACGGCAAGCCGGTGCTGTTCTACGATTTCCGCTCGCCCGGCGCGCAGGCCTATGTGCGACTGGCCGGGGAGTTCCTGAAACGCGAGCGCGCCCTGCTGGAGCCCGCCGCATGAGCGCCAAGGAAGTCAGCCCCCGCCTCGGCCGCGGGCTCGCCGCCCTGCTCGGCGACAGCGCCGCCCCGCCCACCCCGCAATCGCCCGGCGTGCGTGCCGTTCCGGTGGAGATGCTGGAGCCGAGCCCGTTCCAGCCGCGCGGCCCGATGGACCCGGAGGCGCTGGAGGAACTGACCGACAGCATCCGGGCCCGTGGCATCCTGCAACCGCTGCTTGCCCGCGCGCATCCCACGGCAGCCGGGCGCTACCAGATCATCGCCGGCGAACGCCGCTGGCGCGCCGCCCAGGCCGCCGGCCTGCACGAAGTGCCGGTGCTGGTGCGCGAATTGAGCGACCCGGACGCGATGGCCGCCGGCCTGGTGGAGAATTTGCAGCGCCAGGACCTCAACCCGATCGAGGAAGCCGAAGGCTATCGCCGCCTGCTGGACGAGTTCGGGGTTAGCCAGGACCGGTTGGGCCAGGCGGTCGGCAAATCGCGCAGCCATGTGGCCAACACGCTGCGTCTGCTGACCCTGCCGGAGAAGGTGCGGAGCGAGCTGCGGAAAGGCACGATCACCGCCGGCCACGCCCGCGCCCTGCTGATGCATCCGGAGCCGGAGGCCGCCCTGGCCATCGTGCTGGCGCGCGGCCTGAATGTCCGCCAGGCCGAGGCGCTGGCCAAGGCCCCGTCGGCCATGCCGGGGGGCCCGTCGCGCCCGAAGCCGGCGAAGGACCCGGAGACCGCCACCCTGGAACGCGAGCTATCCGAGCGGCTGGGCCTGAAGGTGGAAATCGCCTTCGACGGCAAAGGCGGCAGCGTGCGTATCCACTACAAGAGTTTGGATCAACTGGATGGAGTTCTGGCACAGTTGACCCGTTCCTAGAAAAAGACTCATCGTCCTAGTGAATGGCGCCTATTTTATGAAGTATTTCCCGCCATGAACTATAGTTGTCGAATATTACATTCGACAACTATAGTCACCAATCGCGGCCAGAGGCTGCCAGACCGCCGCTTCTACCCCCCGAACGTCTTCCGGTACGCCTTCGTCATTACCGAATCCACTGTTGCGCCCGGCACGTAGTCCGCCATCCCTTCCGGGACCGCGAGCCCGGGAAGCTGGCGGGGGCATTCCGATGCCTCGCCCAGCACCTGGGTGACCGGGTAGAGCGCGGACCATGCCGGCACGGCGGCATAATCCGCCTCCTCGTCGCCCACATGCGTGTTGCGAACCTTCCCCGACGCCGTCTCGATCTCCATGCCCATCAAGGTCGTCGCCTTGAGTTCCTGGGCGTTGGGCTGGCGGATCAGCTTGGAGCGTTCGGGATAGATGCGGTCGATGAAGTTATCCATCAGCCTCAGCTTCTCGGCCCGGTCCTCGATCGGATGCGCGTGGCCGAACGCCATCACCGAGCGGTAGTTGACCGAGTGGTGAAAACCCGAGCGCGCCATCACCAGCGCGTCCAGATGCGTTACCGTCAGGCACACCGGGATGCCCTGCGCCTGGGTGCGGATCATCCGGCTGGCCGAGGAGCCGTGCCAATAGAGATGATCCCCCTCACGCCAGAACGCGGTCGGCGTGCAATAGGGCTGGCCGTCGATCACGTAGGCGATGTGGCAGACCAGGGCCGCATCCAGAATTTCGTAGATCGTCTTGCGGTCATAATGGCCGCGCTCGTGCCGCCGCCGCACGCGATTGACCTTGGTGACCACGAAGGTCGGCTCGTCGGTCTCGGCCTCGGACATATGCCCACACTCCATTATGGTGCCGGTGGCATCGGACCCCGAAATTGGACCCTTCGACAGGCCCAATTTTGGCCACCGCATCGGTCCAATTTCCTGATGTCGGTGCAATCGCCGCTGCCCGAGCGCGGAACGGGTGATGAATACCGCGCCGTCTCATCTTATAGTGCCGAATCCCGAGCCGGAGCCCTGGAATGATCCGTTTGCGCCTGCTGTCCCTGATCCTCGTCCTGTTCGCCGCCATCCCCGCCTCAGCCGATGAGCTGCGGATCGGTCAGGCGGCGGCCGCCACCTCCGTCGACCCGCATTTCTACAACGCCGCGCCGAACAACGGCCTGGCGATGCACATCTTCGACCGGCTGACCGAGCGTTCGCCGGCAGGCAAGCTGCGTCCCGGCCTCGCCGTCAGCTGGGTTCCGGTCGCCGACACTGTCTGGGACTTCCGGCTGCGCCAGGGCGTCACCTTCCAGGACGGACAGCCACTGACCGCCGACGACATCGTCTTCTCCCTCGCGCGCGTGCCCAACGTGCCGAACAGCCCGGGCGGCTTCGCCGGGTTGGTGCGCGCCATCCGCAGCATCGACGTGGTCGACGCCCAGACGCTGCGCATCCACACCGCCGGCCCCGCCCCCAACCTGCCGGGCGATCTGGCGTCCGTCGCCATCATCTCCCGCCATGCCGGCCAGGGGGCGACGACCGAGGAGTATAATTCCGGCAAGGCCGCGATCGGCAGCGGCCCCTACAAGCTGGTGCGCTACGCATCCGGCGACCGGGTGGAACTGGCACGCAACGAGGCGTGGTGGGGCGAGCAGCCGGAATGGGACCGCGTGACCATCCGCTTCATCCCCAATGCCGCCGCCCGCGTCGCGGCACTGCTGGCTGGCGATGTCGACATCATCGACGTGCCGCCCGCCGCCGATCTGCCGCACCTGAAAGCAAACCCCAAGCTGTCGGTCTTCTCTGCCCAGGGCCAGCGGATGATCTTCATCCAGCCGGACAGTTCCCGCACCGGAGAGGAACCGTTCGTCACCGACAATGAAGGCAACAAGCTGGCGAATAACCCGTTCCTGGACCTGCGCGTACGCCAGGCGCTGTCGTTCGCCATCAACCGCGAGGCGCTGGCCAGCCGGGTGATGGAGGACACCGCCACACCGACCGGCCAGTGGCTGCCTCCCGGCACCTACTCCTACGATCCGGCGATCAAGGTGCCGCCCTACGATCCGGCGCGCGCCAAGGCCCTGCTGGCCGCGGCCGGCTTTCCCAAGGGCTTCAAGCTGACCCTGCACACGCCGAACGACCGCTATCCCAACGACAGCGGCACCGCCCAGGCCGTGGCGCAGATGTGGACGCGCATCGGCGTCGCCACCACCGTGCAGGCGCTGCCCTGGTCCACCTACTCCGCACGCGGCAGTCACCAGGAATGGTCGATCGGGCTGTGGGGCTGGGGNNCGACCCCGCGAAGAGCCGCGGCGCCAGCAACCAGGGCCGCTATTCCAACCCGGCGCTGGACGCGCTGACCGACCGCGCGCTGTCGACCATCGACGACAACGCGCGCGAGTCACTACTGCAACAGGCGGAGGAAATGGCGATGAACGACGTCGCCTTCATTCCGCTGTATCAGCTGGTCAATTACTGGGCGACACGGAAGGGCGTGACCTATGAGGCGCGCGGCGACGAACGCAGCCTGGCCTTCGACGCGCATCACGCGAAGAAATAGCGGATAGAGCGGGATCGGCTGAAACCGATCCCGCTCTATCTTTATTTTATCGAGCAATTTCATCGTGTTGCTGATCGCACAGCGATCAGCCTAAAGCGATATTGCTCTAGCCGAACGCCCGCATGAACGTGTCCACCGCCGCGGTGACGGTCGCCGCGATCTCCGCCTCGGTGGGCGCGGGCGGCAGGCCGAGCGCGGCCCGCAGATAGAGCCCGCTCCGCAGCAGGCCGATGAACTGATCGGCCGCCACGTCGGGGTCCGCCGCGCGCAACCGGCCGGCTTTTGCCTGCTCGTCGAGCCAGGGGCCGAAGGCGCGGCGAAATTGCACCGGGCCATTCTCGTGGAAGGCACGGCCAAGCTCCGGAAAGCGCACGCTTTCGGCGACGACCACGCGGTAGATCGCCAGCGACCGCTCCTCCAGCAGAAGGCGCAGCAGACCCAGCCCAAGCGCGGTCAGCGCCGCGCGCACGTCGGTGACGAGCGCCCCGTCCTCCAGCGACGTCAGCCATTGCCCCATCAGGTTCTCCCGACAGGCCTCGCCGATGATGGTGGCGAACAGCAGATCCTTCGAGGTGAAATGCGCATAGAGCGTCGCCTTGGACACCCCAGCCGCGCGCGCGATCGCGTCCATGCTCACCGCGCCATAGCCCTGCGCGATGAACAGATTCGCCGCCGCGTCCAGGATCTGAAGGCGTTTCGGGGAGTCGGTCTCGTGACGCGGTTTGAGTGTGGCGCTCATGTCCGCCGGACCATACTGAACCGTTCAGTTTTGTCAAATCTTTCTATTTGAACTGAACCGTTCAGTTTTTGTTGACTCGTACCGTAATCGTCATGTATCAGCATACCGAACTGAACCGTTCAGTTCAGAGGGATGTCCGATGAACGCCGTGACCGACACACACAGCCCGCAACCCGCCGCGCTCACCTTTCAGACCGCCGCGCCGCCGCCCCCCTCGCGGCGGCGCCTGCTCCGGCTGCTGCGGCCGCTGCTCGTGCTGGTCGTCATCCTGGCCGCGGCAATCACCGGAACCTGGTGGCTCACCGAGGGCCGCTATATCGAGAGCACCGACAACGCCTATGTCCAGGGCGACATCGCCGTGCTCGGCCCGCGCATCGAAGGCGACGTCATCGCCATCCCGGTCACCGACAACCAGCTGGTGCATAAGGGCGACCCGCTGATCGTGCTGGACGACCGCGACTGGCAGGCCCNNGGCGGCGGCGCGCGCCGCCGCCGCCGAATCCGCCGCCGCCGTCGAGACCGCCGAGCGGCAGGTGGCGCAGCAGCGCGCCATGATCGACTCCGCCACCGCCACCATCGCCCAGGCACAGGCCGAACAGACCCGCGCCGCCACCGACGCCGCCCGCAGCACAGCCCTGGTCGCCAGCGGCTGGGCCTCGCGTCAGGCGCACGATCTGGCGATCGCCGACACGCGCAAAGCCGATGCGCTGCTCGCCGCCGCCGACGCGCAACGCAGCGCCGCGCAACAGACTCTGGCGGTCAATCAAGCCCAGGTGGCGCAGGCCCGCGCCCGTCAGCAGAACGCGGAAGCCGCGTTACAGCTCGCCCAGAACAACCTGACCTACACGGTGATCCGTGCCCCGTTCGACGGCATCGTCGGCAACCGGGCCGCCCAGCTCGGCGCGCATGTCCAGCCCGGCGCGCTGCTGATCGCCATCGCGCCGCCACCGGCGCGGCTCTATGTCGTGGCGAACTTCAAGGAGACCCAGCTCGCCCATATGCGCCCCGGCATGAACGTGGTCCTGACGCCGGATATCGACTCCGGTGCTGCGATCGCCGGGCGGGTCGACAGCCTCGCCCCGGCGACCGGGGCGCTGTTCAGCCTGCTGCCGCCGGAGAACGCGACCGGCAACTTCACCAAGGTGGTGCAGCGCGTGCCGGTGAAGATCGTGCTCGACGACGTTGCCGCCGCCAATGCGGGATGGCTGCGCGCCGGCCTGTCGGTCACCGCCGAGGTCGATACCCGCGGCCGGAATGCCAAACGCCTAGGCCTGTTCGGCGCCGCCGCGGCCGGCCTGCGTGACATAGTCTGGTGAGCGAGGCATCCGCCGCGCCGCAAGTCGGCTGGCGCGAATGGGTCGGCTTCATGTCGATGGTGGTCGGCATGTTCATGGCGGTGCTGGACATCCAGATCGTCAGCGCCTCGATTTCCGAGATCCAGGCCGGCCTCTCCGCCAGCCCCGACGAAGCGGCCTGGGTGCAGACCAGCTATCTGATCGCGGAGATCGTGATGATCCCGCTGTCCGGCTGGCTGTCGCGGCTGCTGTCCACCCGCGTGCTGTTCACCGCCAGCGCACTCGGCTTCACCTTCTTCTCGCTGCTCTGCGCGACATCCAGCAGCCTCGGCGAGATGGTCGTGTTCCGCGCCGCCCAGGGCTTCCTCGGCGGCGCGATGATCCCGACCGTGTTCGCCACCAGCTACCTACTGTTCGCCGGCCGGCGGCGGACGCAGATGTCCGTGCTGATCGGCCTTACCGCCACGCTGGCGCCGACCATCGGCCCGACGCTCGGCGGCTGGCTGACGCTGCAATTCTCCTGGCACTGGCTGTTCCTGATCAACGTGCCGATCGGCGGCGCCGTCGCCCTCTCGGTCTGGACGTTCCTGCGCATCGACCGCCCCAACTTCGCCCTGCTCAAGAACATCGACCTGATCGGGCTGGCGCTGATGGCGCTGTTCCTCGGCACGCTGGAATACGTGCTGGAGGAAGGCGACCGCTGGGACTGGTTCCAGGACCCGACCATCGCCTGGGCCGGCGTGGTCACCGCCGTCGCCGCCGTGGGATTCTTCTGGCGCATGCTGGTCCGGCCCGACCCGCTGGTTGATCTGCGCGCCTTCGCCAACGCCAACTTCGCCGCCGGCTGCCTGTTCAGCCTGATCGTCGGCCTCGGGCTGTATGGCTCGGTCTATGTGACGCCGCTGTTTCTCGCCCGGGTGCGCGGCTATGACAGCCTGCAGATCGGCGAGACGATGTTCGTGACCGGGGCGGCGATGTTCCTGTCCGCCCCCATCGCCGGGTGGCTGGCGCGATCGATGGATCTGCGCGCGATGCTCGCCATGGGCCTGCTGATGTTCGGCGGCGGGCTGTGGTGGATCGCGCATATGACGGTGGACAGCGCCTTCTGGGACCTGTTCGGGGCGCAGGCGCTGCGCGGCGGGGCGATGATGTTCATCATGCTGCCGGTGAACCAGTTGGCTCTCGGCCGGCTGCCGCCGGAGGCGTTGAAGAATGCCTCCGGACTATACAACCTGATGCGCAACCTGGGCGGTGCGATCGGCCTTGCGCTGATCAACGTGGTGGCCACCAGCCGCATGGCGCAGCATGTGGTGCATCTGCAGGAACAGGTAACCTGGTCACGCCCCGCCGCCACCGGCTTCATCGACGGATTAACTCGGTTATTGACCGCGGCGAAATCCGGCGACGCCCATCTCGCGGCGTTGAAGCAGGTGGCGCTGATGGTGCGGCAGCAGGCGCTGACGCTGACCTACAACGACGTCTTCATGCTGATGGCCGGTGCCTTCTTCCTCGCCATCCCGGCGACGCTGCTGCTGGCCAAGCCGGAGCCGAACGCGGTAACCGACGCACACTGAGTCTCTCGCGCATTGGGCCTAACGCCGCCCCCCGGCCGCGCGGCGCGCCAGCGTCAGCACGGCGTTGCGGCAGATCGTCATGTCCGGCGCGCCGGTGCGCTTGCACTGCGCCTCCGCCTCCGACAGAAACCCGAGCGCGCCCGACAGCGTGGCCGGCGACCACAGCGCCAGCGCCTTGAGGAAAGCGCCGGTGCGGCGGAAGAACGCCGGCGGTCGCGCCGTCTTTGCCGCGTCCGCCGCGGTCGTCCCGTTCTCGGCCATCACCAGCCGCACCCGATGCAGCCGTTGCAGATGCGCCATCGCCGCGCGCAGCACGCCGACCGCCGTGGTGCCCTCGGCCAACGCCAGTTCCAGCGCGCGGTCGGTGGTCGCCACGTCGCCCTCGGTTGCCGCGAACAGCGCGTCGTCCAGCGACAGCCCCGCCAGATCGCCGACGCAGGCCATCGCCGCGTCCAGATCGACGCGCCCGCCCGGCCCGGCATACAGCGCCAGCTTCTCGATCTCGCGCTTGGTCGATGCCCGGTCCGCGCCAAGCTGGCCGACCAGCCAGCCCAGCGCCTCCTGCTCCACGCCAACCTTCAGCTCGGCGAAACTCGCGCGGATGGTGTCTTCCAGGGCGCGGCCTTCCTCGGGATAGCAGCCGATCGCCACGCCGTCCGCCGCCGCCTCCACCGCGGTACGCAAGCGCGAGCGCGTGGCGAGCCCGGTTCCCTCCAGCACCACCAGCGCCGGCGCCTTGCCCGCCAGGATCGCCTTCACCCGGTCGGTCGCGGCGTCGCTGGCTTCGCGCAGCCGCACCACCCGCCGCCCGCCGGTCAGCGGCAGCGACGATGCCTCCTCGACCAGCCGGTCCGCCGTCTCGCGCGTCAGGTCGGCGACCAGGAACGGGTCGTCCAGCGTGCCGGCGACGGCGCGCACCAGCATCTCCGCGCGATCGCGGATCAGTCCGGCATCCTCGCCGAACAGCAGCACCACCCGGCACGCGCCGGGGTCCCGCAGGAACGCACCGACCCGGCGCGCTTCCAGCTTCATGCCGCCTCAGCCGCTGGTGGCGGCGGCGTGCTGGCGGAACCAGGCCGACAGCTGAATGGTGATCTGCTCCGCCAGCGCCTCGGCCAGCCGCTGCTGTGCCACCCCGCTGTTGAGGTCGGCGCCGAAAAGTTGCTGGTTGACCATGTCGAAATCGTCCACCGCCTTCGCCCGTCCATGCACGAGCCTGCTGTGCAGCGGATCATTGGCCATCAGCGACCAGTTCGCCTCGCCGATCAGGCGTATCCGCGTTATCGAGGTGTCCGGCTGAATGCCGATCCCCTCGCCGGCGATCCCGTATATGACCGTCAGCTCGTAGGCCCGCGGCGCGGTCACCCCGCTTGCCTCGAACCGCTCCTGCAACGCCTGGCGCAGCAACTGGCCCGACCGCTCGTGGATCACGCCGACGGATATTGCCGCCAGCTCGCGCTGCGCCACGCCGGCCTTGCCGGAGGCGGTGGGCATGTAGAGCGGCTGAAACCCGCAGCCCGGCAGCAGGGACGCGGCGGCAAGCCCCAATATCCCACGCCGGTTCAGCATCGCTACCCCGCCACCACGAAATTGACGATCCGGCCCGGCACATGGATCCGCTTGACCACGCGCTTGCCCTCCAGCAGCCGCGCCACGTTCGGCTCGGCCTCCGCCGCGTCGATGACCGCCTGCGCCGCCGCGTCCGGCGCCACCGCGATGGTGGCGCGCAGCTTGCCCATCACCTGCACCGCGATGGTCACGCTCTCGGCCGCCACCAGCGCCGGATCGGCGTCCGGCCAGGGCAGCTCCGCCACCAGTTCGGAGCCGGGGACCAGCAGCGCCTGCACTTCCTCGGCCAGATGCGGCATCATCGGCGAGAGCAGCCGGGCAAACATCGCCAGCGCCTCCCGCCGGGCCCAGCCGAGCCCCTCGCCGTCCGCCGCCCGGTCGGACTCGCCGATGGCATTGGCGAATTCGTACATCCGCGCGACCGCGACGTTGAAGGCAAAGCCTTCCAGCGCTTCGCTGACCGAAGCGATCGCCCGGTGCGTGGCGCGGCGCAGCGCCAGCGCCGGGGCACAGAAATTCTCCGGCACCGCTCCGCCACCGGCCGGCAGCGCGGCGACCGCTTCCGCCAGCCGATAGGCGCGCTGGGTGAAACGGTAGGCGCCGGCCACGCCGGACTCCGTCCATTCGATGTCTCGGTCCGGCGGATTGTCCGACAGGATGAACCAGCGCGCCGTGTCCGCGCCGTAGCGGACGATGATCGCGCCCGGATCGACGGTGTTGCGCTTGGACTTGCTCATCGCCTCGACGCGCCCGACCGTCACCGGCTCGCCGGTCGCGGTACATACCGCCGCGCCGTCGGCGCCGATCGTCACCTCGTCGGGATAGAGCCAGCGCCCGTCCGCGCCCTTGAAGCTCGCATGCGTCACCATCCCCTGGGTGAACAGCCCGGCGAACGGCTCCTCCTCCGACACATGCCCGGTCGCTTTCATCGCGCGGGTGAAGAAGCGCGAATACAGCAGATGCAGGATCGCGTGCTCGATGCCGCCGATATACTGATCGACCGGCATCCAGTGATCCACCGCCGCCCGGTCCAGCGGCTGGGCCGACAGCGGCGAGCAGAAGCGGGCGAAATACCAGGAGCTATCGACGAAGGTGTCGAACGTGTCGGTCTCCCGCCGCGCCGCCGCGCCGCATTTTGGGCACGGCACATGCTTCCAGGTCGGGTGGTGATCCAGCGGGTTGCCCGGCTTGTCGAAAGTCACGTCCTCGGGCAGCACCACCGGCAACTGAGCGTCCGGCACCGGTACCACGCCGCAGGCGTCGCAATGGATCACCGGGATCGGGCAGCCCCAGTAGCGCTGCCGGCTGACACCCCAGTCGCGCAGCCGCCAGTTGGTCACGCCGGTGCCGATGCCCAGGCGTTCCAGCTCGGCAATCACCGTCCGCTTCGCATCGTCCACCCCGAGCCCGTCGAGGAAGCCCGAGTTGAAGATGGTTCCCGGCCCGACATAGGCATCATTGCCCAGCGTGAAGCTGGCCGGGTCCGCGTCCGGCGGCAGCACCACCGGGGTGACGTTCAGCCCATATTTGCGGGCAAACTCCAAATCACGCTGGTCGTGGGCGGGGCAGCCGAAGATCGCCCCGGTGCCGTATTCCATCAGCACGAAATTGGCGATCCACACCGGGAAGCTGACGCCCGGCAGGAACGGGTGCGCCACCCGCAGGCCGGTGTCGTGGCCCTTCTTCTCCGCCGTCTCTATCACCGCTTCGGAGGTGCCCATGCTGCGGCACTCGGCGACGAACGCCGCCGCGCCCGCATCGCGCGCCGCGACGGCGGCGGCCAGCGGATGCTCCGGCGCCAGCGCCAGGAACGACATGCCGAACAGCGTATCGGGCCGCGTGGTATAGACCTCCACCCGGTCGATGTCCGCTTCTGGGCCGGCTTCCGGCGCGGTCAGCGAGAACCGCACCTCCGCGCCGGTGCTGTGGCCGATCCAGTTCTTCTGCATCGTCCGCACGCGCTCGGGCCAGCGATCCATGCCGTCCAGCGCGGCGAGCAGGTCGGGGGCGTATTTGGTGATCGAGAAGAACCACTGCGACAGCCGCTTCTTCTCGACCGGCGCGCCCGAGCGCCAGCCGCGCCCGTCGATCACCTGCTCGTTCGCCAGCACGGTGCCGTCCACCGGGTCCCAGTTCACCCAGCTTTCCTTGCGCTCCACCAGCCCGGCGCGCAGGAAATCCAGGAACAGTTTCTGCTGGTGACCGTAATAGCGCGGCTCGCAGGTGGCGAATTCCCGCGCCCAGTCGATCGACAGCCCCATGCGCTGCAATTCGGTACGCATGTTGGCGATGTTCTCGAACGTCCATTTGGCCGGATGCACGCCGCGCTCGCGCGCCGCGTTCTCCGCCGGCAGGCCGAAGGCGTCCCAGCCCATCGGATGCAGCACCGAGAAACCGCGCGCGCGCTTGTAGCGCGCCACCACGTCGCCCAGCGTGTAGTTGCGCACATGGCCCATGTGGATCTTCCCGCTCGGATACGGGAACATCTCCAGCACGTAGTATTTCGGCTTGCCGTCGGCGGGCACGTCTTCCACGCGGAAGCAGCCGCGCGCGGCCCATGCCTGTTGCCAGCGCGGCTCGGCGTCGGTGAAATTGTAGCGGGGGCCATCGCTCGCCACCGCCACAGTCTCGGTCATGGTCTCGGTCATGGTCTCGGTCATCGGCGCTCTATCGCGGGATCGAGCACCCTGTATCGGCCAGAACCAGCCGCAATGGCAAGGCTGGGAGCGGCGAAAAGCCTCAGCCGCTGGTTGCCGTCTGTGCCTTCAGTGCACGGGCGCGCGACAGCACCTTGTTCTCGATCTCGTCGACCGTGTCCTTGCTCATCGGCGCGTCGACCCACTGCCCGCCCTGCTGCACCTGACGGAACATGGTGACCCGCAGCGCATCGGAGCGCAGTTCGGTGCTGAGGATATAGGCCGTGGCCTTGAAGCGCTCGCCCACCGCGCCTTGCGGCTGGTACCACTCGGTCACGATCACGCCGCCGAACGGATCGGCCGAGACGAGCGGCATGAAGGACAGCGTATCCAGCGCGCCGCGCCAGAGGAACGCGTTGACCCCGAGCCCGGCGCCACCGCCGCTGCCCTGGTTGCCCTGGTCCTTGCTGACGCCGAGTGTCAACAAGCTGCCGTTGTCGCCCATCCGGCTGGTGTTCTTATCGCCGGGACCGCCCATGCCGCTGTACTCCGGCGACGTGGGGTTCGGCTTGAGGTTCGCGTCCGAGCAGGCGGACAACGCCACCGCACTCGCCAGCAGCATGGGCAGCAGACGCACGGAAAGAAGGTTCAATCGCATCGCATCACTTGCCTTAGAAAAGGGTTCACGCGCGTGAGACGCCGTCTTTATCCCGGTTGGGTCGCACCGCCAAGGCCCGTGGACTTGGCTTGCCTTCGCGCGAAGACCGATTCAGCCGGGAATGCGGGCAAAAGACAAGACACAAAAAAAGACGGCGGGGAGTGCCCCCGCCGTCCTCTTCAGCCGTTAGGTAGAAAGTCTTACCAGATAACCACGGTGGCGAACATCACACCCTGGGCCCTGACGGTGTTGTTGAGGCCGGGGTTGACGGCGGGGCTGAGGCCGTTACCCACGAAGTCGAAGCCACCCTGATGCCGTTCGGTGTACATATACTCGCCGACCAGCGCCAGACCGGGGGCAAGCACGTAGTTGCCACCGAACGAGGTTTCGAACTCATGCCGCTGGCTAACGCCGACCAAGCGGGCATCGCCCTGGGTGTCGATGATGCCGACGTTGCCACCGAGGGTAAGCGGCCCCATCGTATATTTAAGACCGGTGACGACCGCGTTCGTGGACTTGCCGCCGGTCGGACGCATCGCCAACTGGCCGTTCACCGCGCCACCGATATAGTCGGCGGCGACCGTGAAGCCCATGAAGGTCATCGCCACGCCGGCGTTATAGATGGCCAGGTCGTCATACAGGGCGTTGGAAGACGTGCGGAGGGAATTGCCCACGGCGTAAGTCGGGCCCGTGTAGCCCACCTTGCCCGAACCCATATACACGCCGAAAGCCTGGAGGCCGACCGGGCCGAACGTGCCCTGGTAGCGGATACCCGCCGCGTACTGGTTGATCCACTTCGAGGAGTCGGAGGAGCTGGACGACAGGGTGGCGCAACCTGGCGCCGCCGCCGTGCAAAGCGAGCCGCCCGCCGCGTTCGCGAAGGAATTGCCCGCGTCCGGCGCGTACTGCAGACCGAAATCGAAGCCCATGAACTGCGGCGACAGATAGACAACCTTGTTGTTGCCGTACTCGTTGCCGGCCTGCGACAACCACACGAACGGCGGGGCGATGGTGTTGAAGGGGCCTTCCTGCTGCATGCCGCCGCCGTTGATGTTGCCAACACCAGCGTCCCAGCCTTGCGAGGTGAACGTGCCATTGTCGAACAAGCTGATCACGCCGTCGCCCTGGCCGAAGCGGACGATACCGGCCTTGTCGTTGGCGATGTAGGTGAACGCCCGGCGCACGAACATCGTCTGGCCCGAACTGTTGCCGCTGCCGCCGCTGCCTTGAGCGGCCCAGTTCTCACGCAACTCGAACGCCGCGCCGTAGCGGATGCCATTCGTCGTCAGCCCGTCGATGCCGGGGTATATACGAACCCAGGAGCCGATGCCCTGCGGCATCAGCTTGTAGGCGGACCCCGGAACAGCAGGGCTACCATATTGGCCGACAACGCCCGCAGTCGCGCCTTTCTGGCCGATGGTGTAGGCACCCGTCCCGGCCGGAACGGCCGCAGTACCCGGAGTGGAAAACCGATCCCCGCTGCCAAAATTGGCCGAAACGTCGACCTCGACGCGTCCGTTCAGGCGGACGACGACGGTGCCCGGAGCCGGGACCGCATCGATGCCCGGCATGGCGGCGCCGATGGAGTTGTTGTTGTTGTTCGCAGCGGGTCCGGCGCCGTACGGCGCCACCAACTGACCCTGGGCCGGGTTCGGCGCGGCGGTCTGGGCCGAAGCCAGACCGGCGGTCGCCCCCAGCATGGCCGCACTGGCCAGCAAAAGTTTACGCATGTTGATCCTCCTCAAGTTGCCGGCAGTTCCGGCGGACGTTCCAGGCCCCGCCCCGATTTCCCACCGGATGTCCCTGTTCAGGATCATCCCTCACGGGCGGAGGCAGCCAGACCTGGACACACTATGAGCAGCCCGGCCGCGAACCTGCAACGCTTCGCAAGCGTCCCGCATGGCATTTCCGAAACACTGTGTCCTGTGCGCCACATGTCTCCTATGCCAATGCACCGATCGCTCCGGCGCCGATACACAGCCGGCGGGGCAGCCGGCGCACGCTGCGCCCGTCGATCCCGCCCAGCGCCGCCACCGCCAATCCCGCCCGCCGCGCCAGCAAACTCCAGCGC
>PKWQ01000133.1 GCA_003133265.1 Acetobacteraceae bacterium | reverse complement strand
CCCCGGGGCCGGTCTAGCGGCAGGCGGAATTATGCGCGGCAATATTGGCTGTTTGCCATGCCTGCCGCCGTGGTGGTGGTCGCGGTTATCCTGTTCCCCTGGCTGTTCACCCTTGTGATGTCGGTGAACAACTGGAAGGTGTCGGGAAATGTGTATTTCGTCGGGTGGGGCAATTTCACGCACCTGTTCGGCGATCCGCGCTTCCTGTGGGCCGTGGTGCGCACGCTGTATTTCACCACCGCCTCGGTCATCGCGCCGATGCTGATCGGCATCTGGGCGGCTGTCGTCTTCGCCTCCAACTTCCGGCTGCGCGGCGCGGCGCGGACCATTTTCATCATGCCGATGATGGCAACCCCGGTGGCGATCGCGCTGGTCTGGACGATGATGTTCCATCCGCAGCTCGGCGTGCTGAATTATCTGCTGAGCCTGGTTGGCCTGCCCCCCTCCAGTTGGGTCTATAACGCCGACACCGTCATTCCCACCCTGGTGATGGTGGAAACCTGGCAATGGACGCCGCTGGTCATGGTGATCGTGCTCGGCGGCATCTCCAGCCTGCCGATNNTGGTCTGGCCGTTCATCGTCGTCGCGGCGGCGATGCGCATCATCGATGCGTTGAAGGCGTTCGATACTATCTTCGTCATCACCAATGGCGGTCCAGGTACCGCAAGCGAAACCATCAACATGCTGCTGTATCAGACGGCGTTCGGCTACTACGACCTGGGCTATGCCTCGGCCATGGTCGTGGTGTTTTTCGCCCTGATCCTGCTGATCACCGGCCTGCTGCTGCGCATGCGACAGTGGGAGCATGCGATATGACCGCCGCCGCGCCAATCCGGGGCGACATGGCGACAAAGCCCGCCGCCACCCTTGCGGCGACGGAAATGCGCGCAGTCAATCCCTATCGCTTCCGCCGCCGGCTTAAGAGGCTCTGGCTATATATCTCCGTGCTGTTCCTGATCTCGCCGGCGATCCTGTTCTTCTTCTGGATGGCGTCGCTGTCGCTGAAAAACGAGGCGGACAACACGGCGTATCCACCCGTGTTCATCCCGTATCCGCCAACCCTGGCGAACTTCGTCGACGTGTTCGCCAAGAACGATTTCCTCACCTACACGATCAACTCGGTCATCGTCTCGTTCACCGCCACCGGGCTGGCGCTGCTGCTGGGTGTGCCGGCCGGCTACGGCATCGCCAAGACCAAGGCCACCAAGGCGGCGGTGCTGATCCTGATCGCCCGCGTCACGCCCGGCCTATCCTATCTCATTCCGTTGTTCCTGATGTTCCAGTGGCTCGGCATGCTCGGCACCCTGATGCCGCTGATCATCACCCATCTGGTCATCACCGTGCCGATCGTCGTGTGGATCATGATCGGCTATTTCGAGGGCCTGCCGATCGATCTGGAGGAGGCGGCGCTGGTGGACGGATGCAACATCTGGCAGGCATTCCGCTATGTCGCGGTGCCGCTCGCGCGGCCCGGCATCATCGTCGGCATGATCCTGTCGTTTATCTTCAGTTGGAACAACTTCATCTTCGGCGTCGTGCTGGCCGGGCGCAGCACCCGTACCCTGCCGGTTGCGGTATACAACGTGCTGACCTTCGAGCAGATATCCTGGGGCCCATTGGCTGCCGCGGCTCTGGTGGTGACAGCGCCGGTGCTGCTGCTAACTTTGCTGATGCAGAAGGAGATTGTCGCCGGTCTGACGGCGGGAGGCGTGAAAGGTGGCTGACCAAGGGGCACAGGATTCGGCGTCGGTCGGCGTCGATGTCGGCTCCGGCAGCGTGCGCGCCGCGGTGTTCGACCACGCCGGCACGCGGCGGGCCGAAATCGTGCGTCCCATTCAGCAGTTCAACCCGCATGGCGATGTCTACGAGCAGTCCAGCGCCGACATCTGGCGGCAGACCTGCGCCGCCGTGCGCCAGGCGGTCGCCGAATGCAGCCTGCCGCGCGAGGCGATTCACGGCATCGGCTTCGATGCGACCTGCTCGCTGGTGGCGGTCGGCGCCGGCGGTCAGCCGGTCTCGGTCGCCGAGGACGGCGATCCCGTGCGCGACATCGTCATGTGGATGGATCATCGCGCCGTTGCCGAAGCGACGGAGATCAACGCCGCCGACGATCCGGCCCTAGCTTATGTCGGCGGCGAGGTCAGCGTCGAGATGGAGCTGCCGAAGCTGCTATGGCTGCACCGGCGTTTTCCCGAACGCACTGCCTCCGTCTGGCGCTATTTCGATCTCGCGGATTATCTGGTGTGGCGCGCCAGCGGCGCCGATGTCGCCAGCGTGTGTACGCTGACCTGCAAGTGGAACTATCTGGCGCACGAGCGCCGGTTCAGCGACAGCCTGCTGGCGGCGGTCGGGCTTTCCGACGTGCTGGCAAAAATTCCCGCCGACATCCGCCAACTCGGTTCGGCCGCCGGTGTCTTGTCGGCGCACAGCGCGGCGGAACTGGGATTGCTGCCGGGGACCACTGTGGCGACCGGGATCATCGACGCGCATGCCGGCGGTCTCGCCTTGCTTGGCGCCGAACCCGAGGGCGGGCTGGCCATCATCAGCGGCACCTCCTGCTGCCATCTGGTGAACAGCCGGACGCCGGTGATGGTCCCCGGCGTCTGGGGGCCGTATTTCGGCGCCATGCTGCCCGGCTGGTGGCTGAACGAGGGCGGCCAGAGTGCTGCCGGTTCGCTGATCGACTGGACGTTGCGCCAGAGCGACGCCTGGCCGGCGCTGGAGGCAGAGGCGGCGACGACCCATCGCAGCGTCTATGCCGTGGCGAACGCGTGGGTGGCGGCATTGCAGGCGCGCGAGCCCGAACCGACGCGGCATCTGCATGTGCTGGCCGATCATCACGGCAACCGATCGCCGCGCGCCGATCCGGCAGCGCGCGGCATCATGGCCGGAATATCGCTGGAGCACGGGCCGGATGCGCTGGCACGCCGCTATCTGGCGACGGTGCAGGCGCTGGCCTACGGCACACGGCACATCATAGCCTCGCTCAATGAAGCCGGACATCGTATCCAGCGCGTGGTGATGTGTGGCGGCGGCACGCGGAACCCGTTGCTGTTGCGCGAACATGCCGACGCCACCGGCTGCGACCTGCATCTGGCAAGCGAAGACGAGACGGTCGCGCTCGGCGCCGCGGTGCTGGCCGCCACCGCATCGGGTGGATTCCCGGACCTGCACCACGCCGCCGCGGCGATGGTGCGCCCCGGCGGCGTGGTCCGCGCCGATCCGGCACGACGTGCGTTCCACGATACGAAATACGCGGTGTATCTGGCGCTGTACGACGATTGGTGCCGCTACCGGCGGATGATGGAATGACCCACCGCGCCCTCCCGCATGACGGGCAGGCAGAAAGGCACTTATCATGTTGCATCTGAATCTACCGACCGAACAGCCGATGCTGCGTGCCGGCAGCCACGAAGTTCTGCTTGTTACCAATGCCGACCTGCGCGAATCCGCCAACGTGCAATGCTGGCCGGTGCAGGAGAAGTTCGAGACCAAACTGCGCCAGGTGCTGACGGAGCAGTTCGGTATCGCGCTGCGGCGCGCCCATCCGGTGAAGGCCGAACGCGGCCATGGCTTCATCAGCGGCCAGCGCGAGGGCAGTGACCTGTTCGCCTCGATCGATCCAGAGGCGCCGGTGATCGTGCTGCTCACAGCCTGGCAATATTCCCACCACCTCGCCGCCAGTCTGGTACGGCATCGTGGTCCGGTCCTGCTGCTGGCGAACTTCGACGGCACCTGGCCCGGCCTCGTCGGCATGCTGTGCATGGCCGGCACGCTGACCAGCCTTGGGCGGTCTTGCTCGCGCCTGTGGTCGGAGAATTTCGACGATGCGTTGTTTCTGCGCGGGCTGCGTGCGTGGCTCGATACCGGGCACATCGAGCACGACACCAGTTATCTGCATACGATCCCGCACGGCCACGCGGTGCTGGCGTCGCCGGCCGGCGCGATCGGCCGGCAGGTCGGCGAGTATGTGCTGCGCCACAAGGACATCATCGGCCTGTTCGACACGCTGTGCATGGGCATGATCAACGGCGTGTTCCCGCAGGCGGCGCTGTGCGAGATTGGCTTGCCGCTGGAGGCACTGTCGCAATCCGCCCTGCTGGCGGAGATGGCGGAGGTGCCGCAATCGCTGCGCGAAGCCTGCCTCGCCTGGTATGAGGCGCGCGGCATGCGGTTCGATTACGGCACCGATCCAGCGACGCAGCTGGTGCGCGCGCAAGTGCTGGAGCAATGCGCCATGCTGATCGCGTTGGCGCGGTTCGGCCAGCGCTTCGGCCTGTCGGCGGTCGGTGTGCAGTACCAGCAGGGTCTCGCCCGCTCCTGCGCCGCGTCGGACTTCGCCGAAGGGGCGATCGGCTCGTCGGAGCGTTTCCCGATCCCCGATAGCGACGGCACCATCATCCGCCCCGGCAAGGCGATCTCCTGCATCAACGAAGTCGACATGGGCAGCGCCATTCCGCAGACAATGCTGTGGCGATTGCTCGATTCGCTCGGCCTGCCGGCTGAGACGACATTGCACGACGTGCGCTGGGGCAGCGAATTCAACGGCACGTTCTACTGGGATCTGGAAATCTCCGGCGCGGTGCCGTTCGAGCACCTGAAGGGCGGCATCGCCGGCGCCGTCGGCTACCGGCAACCGTCGATGTATTTCCCGCGCGGCGGCGCCACGATCACCGGCCAGTGCAAGGCGGGCCGCTTCGTCTGGGCGCGCGCCCACTATGTCGGCACCCAGGTGTTCATGCATATCGGCACCGGCCACGCGGTAGAGCTGCCGCCGGCGGAGTTCGAGCGGCGCCGGCGCGCCACCACCTATGAATGGCCGCTGATGAACGTGGTGCTGGACGGTGTCGGCCGCGACGACTTGATGGCCGGCCACCAGAGCAACCACATCACGGTCGCCTACGTGGACGAGGCGCAGCTCCGCGACGTGACCCGCGCCTTTGTGGCCCAGGCGCTGACCCAGAACATCACGGTTTTCGTTGCCGGGGAGCCGATTGAATGGCTCGCTGCATGAGCCCAGCCCCCGCTTGCCGCGCGGCATCCGACGTCGGAGACTGGGCGCAGCGATGGGGGAGAAAACGCCATGTCCAGCCAACCGATCACCTTCTACAGCGAAGGCGTGAAGCTTCGCGGCGATCTGTTCCTGCCGGATGACCTGAAGCCCGGGGAGAAGCGCGCCGCCGTATTGCTCTGCCACGGCTATACCGGCGTCCGGAACCTTTATCTGCCCGACAATGCCCGCCTGCTGGCCGAGGCCGGCTATGTGGTGATGAATTTCGACTACAAGGGCTGGGGCGACAGCGAGGGCTCACCCAGCCGGCTCGATCCGCACGGCCGCGTGGCCGACGCGCAGGCGGCGCTGACCATCCTGGCGGCGCAGCCGATGGTGGATGCCGACCGGCTCGGCATCTATGGCACCAGCTATGGCGGCGCCACGGTGGTCTGGACCGCCGCGATCGACGCGCGGGTGAAGTGCGTCGTCTCGGTCGTCGGCGTCGGCAACGGCCGGCGCTGGATGCGCAGCGTGCGCCATCCCGACGAGTTCCACGACCTGCTGGACCGCTCCGCCGTCGACCGGCTGCGCCGCGCGACGACCGGGGCGTCGGAATTCGTCGAGCGCACCGAGATTTTGCTGCCCGACCGCCAGTCGGCGGAATTGTCGGCGGCGGCGCGGCGGGGCAATCCCGGCGCGGTGAGCCAGATCCCAGTCGAGTTCGTGGACGACACGCTGGGCTTTCATCCGGAATGGGTGGTCGACAAGATTGCCCCGCGCCCGGTGCTGTTCATCACCACCGACAACGACCGGCTGGTGCCGCCCGAGGAGAGCGAGGCGATGTACCAGCGCGCCGGCGAGCCGAAGAAGCTGGTGGTGCTGAAGGGCTGGGGTCATTACGAGGTCTATGCCGGCGAGGCGTTCCACCAGGTGATGGAACCGACGCTCGCCTGGTACCAGGAGCACCTGCCGGCACGGTA
>PKWQ01000146.1 GCA_003133265.1 Acetobacteraceae bacterium | reverse complement strand
ATCGCGGCCACCGCGCGGTCGTTGGTCGCGTCGCCGCCCAGCCCGTAGACGGTCTCGGTGCAGAACGCCACCAGCTCGCCCGCGCGCAGCAGGGCGGCGGCACGCGCGATGGCGGCGGGATCGTCGGGGAGCAGCTCGGTCATCCGCAGCGTGATAGCCGCACGCGCCGGGCATGGCAAAGCGGGGACGCGCTGCTACAGTCGTTTGTCATTGCCATGTCATTGGGGTCCGGGATCATGCTCGACATCGCCTTCGCCAAGCCTGCTTTGCCGAAGACCGGCGCGCTCGTGCTGCTGGTGGCGGCGGACGAGACCGCATCGGGCCTGTGGCAGCAGGCCGACCAGGCCACCGGCGGCGCCGTCGCCCGCGCGCTGGCGGCGGACTCCTTCAAGGGGGCCAAGGGCAAGAGCTGCGTCATCCTCGGTCCCGGCGCCGGGCTGTCGCGCATCGTCGTCATCGGGCTGGGCAAGCGCGACGAACTGACGGCGCGCACGCTGGAGGAAGCCGGCGGAGCCATCGCCACCCAGCTTGCCAAGGAAGCCGTGGCCGCCGTCGCCGCCTCCGGGTTGTCGGCCGAGCAGACCGCCTCGCTGGCGTTCGGCGCGGTGCTGCGCGGCTACCGCTTCGACAAGTACCGCACCAAGGAGAAGACCGAGGACAAGCCGAAGCTGGCCAAGCTGACGGTGCTGGCCGACGACGTTGCCGCGACCCGGACCGCGTTCTCGCCGATGCGGGCGGTGGCCGACGGCGTGTTCCTGACCCGCGATCTGGTCAGCGAGCCGCCGAACGTGCTGCACCCGGCAGAGATGGCGGAACGCTGCAAGAAGCTGACCCATCTCGGCCTGAAGGTGGAGGTGCTGGGGCCGAAGGAGATGGGCAAGCTCGGCTTCGGCGCGCTGCTGGGCGTCGCGCAGGGCAGCGTGAACGAGCCGCGCATGGTGGTGATGCAGTGGCACGGCGCCGGCGCGCGCAAGGGCAAGCACAAGCCGGTCGCCTTCATCGGCAAGGGCGTGACCTTCGACAGCGGCGGCATCAGCATCAAGCCCGCCGCCGGCATGGAAGACATGAAATGGGACATGGGCGGCGCCGGCACCGTGATCGGGCTGATGGCCGCACTCGCCGGACGCAAGGCCAAGGTCGACGCGGTCGGACTGGTCGGGCTGGTGGAGAACATGCCGTCGGGTTCGGCGCAGCGCCCGGGCGATGTGGTGACGTCCTACTCCGGCCAGACCATCGAGGTGATCAACACCGACGCCGAGGGCCGGCTGGTACTGGCTGATGTACTCTGGTACGCGCAGCAGAAATACGACCCGCAGTTCATGGTCGATCTGGCGACGCTGACCGGGGCGATCATCATCGGGCTTGGGCACGAACATGCCGGAATGTTCGCCAACGACGACACGCTGGCCGAGCGGCTGGCGGCGGCCGGCAAGTCGATCCTGATCCTGGAGCGGGGCGAGCACCTGCCGCGCGAGGTGGAGAACTGGAGCTCCCGCGCGGTGTTCGTGCAGCACCGCTACCGCACCCGGGAGCAGTGGTTCGACAAGCGGGGCAAGCCCTTCACCCCCAACACCCACTACTGGGTCGGCGGCAACACCACCTTCTACGGCGCCGCCCTGATGCGGCTGCGCGAGCGCGACTTCGAGGAGGCGCAGCACGCCGGCGGCGTCTCCCCCGCCTGGCCGATCCGGCTCGAGGACCTGGCCCCCTACTACACGGAGGCGGAGATCCTGTGGCGGGTGCACGGCACGCGCGGCGTCGATCCCACGGAAAAGGGCGACGAGCCGGTCTACGCCTACCCGGCGGTGACCAACGATCCGGGGGTGGAGCAGCTCAAGGACCACTGGGAGAAGCTGGGCTGGCGGCCCTTTTCCCTGCCGCTCGGCGTCAATCTCGACCAGGAGCACCCGGTCACCTCCGCCTGCATCAAGTGCAAGACCTGCGGCGGCTATCCCTGCCTGGTCAAGGCCAAGTCCGACGCCCGCACCCTGGCCATCGAGCCGCTGCTGGAGGCGCACAACGTCACCCTGCTGACCGGGCGCATGGTCAAGACGCTGGAGACCGACGCCGGCGGCAAGACCGTCACCGAGGTGGTCTGCTAAACCGATCACGGCGAGGAGCGCTGGACCGGCGATATCGTGGTGGTCGCCGCCGGCGCCGCCAACACCGCCGCCATCCTGCTGCGCTCGGCCAACGCGGCCCACCCGGAGGGCCTGGCCAACGGCTCCGGCCAGGTCGGGCGCAACTACATGTTCCACACCCTGACGGCCATGGTCTCGGTGACGCCCGAGCCGACCCAGGTGGTGTTCCCCAAGACCCTGGCGGTCAACGACTTCTACTGGGGCGATCCGTCCGGCGGCTACGACAAGCCGATGGGCCATATCCAGATGCTGGAATACATGTCCGGCCAGACGCTCGAGGGGCAGGTGTCCGACTGGATGCCCCCCGCCCTCATCCCCGACGGCATGGCCGACGCGGTGGCCGAGCGGATGCTGTCGATGCTGGTCATCTCCGAGGACCTGCCCCTGCCGGACAACCGGGTGCGGGTGACGCCCGACGGCCGCATCCACCTCGACTACACCTACAACAACCTCGAGGGGCACGAGCGGCTGGTGGGCATCCTCAAGCAGTCGCTGGACGGCTTCGCCGACCACGCCCACCCGATCAGCCAGCACCACTTCCAGTTCGACAGCCTGCTGCCGCTCT
>PKWQ01000091.1 GCA_003133265.1 Acetobacteraceae bacterium | reverse complement strand
GAGATCGATCCGGGCGTGCCGTGGACGTTCGCCGAAGGTGGCACGCCGCCGCTGCTGCTGGCGCTGAAATCCGGCAATTTCGGCGCGCCGGACTTCTTCCTGAAATCGTTCCAGTTGCTGGATTGATGGAGCCACCCATGACCGAGGACGAGACCCGTAGCCTGCTCGCCGAGCATGCCGCCAGCCTGTTCGCGCGCGGCTTCTCCGTGGGCAGCGCCGGCAATATCAGCACCCGGCTGGACGATGGCGGCTATCTGATCACGCCGACCAACTCCTCGCTCGGCCGGCTTGATCCGGCCCGCATCTCGCGCCTCGATGCCGCGTTCGTCCATATCGGCGGCGACAAGCCGTCCAAGGAGGTGTTCATGCACCGCGCGGTCTACACCGCGCGCGCGGATGCCGGGGCGGTGGTGCATCTGCATTCCACCATGGCGACCGCCGTCGCCTGCCTGCCGGAGGTGAACCCGGACAACCCGATCCCGCCGCTGACGCCCTATTTCGTCATGCGCGTCGGGCGACGGATGCCGATCGTGCCCTATTACCGGCCGGGCGATCCGGCAATGGAGCCGGCGATCCACGCGGCGGCGCGCGACGCCCGCGCGGTGCTGCTGGCCAATCACGGCCCGGTGGTCTCGGGCAGGACATTGACCGACGCGGTCTATGCCGCCGAGGAACTGGAAGAGGCGGCGAAGCTGTTCCTGCTGCTGCGCGGCGCCGCGCCCCGGCTGCTCACCGAGACGCAGGTCGAGGATCTGTTACGGACCTACGGCTAAGGACGCTCCGAACGCATCGAATTCGGAGACGCCGCAACCATCTGCTCCGAGATCGCCTGTGCCAGCCCGCTGGCGGTGATTGGCTTGACGCATACCCGGCTCATCCCGGCCAGCAGACAGGCCTCCTCGTCCGAACGCTGCGCGCCGCCGGTCAGACCGATGATCGGGATCGACGCCGCGGGACCGTGCAGGGCACGGATCACCCGCGTCGCCTCCAGCCCACCCATCTCCGGCATCGTCACGTCCATCAGGACGATGTCGTAGGGAATCGACCCGACCGCCTCGACTGCCTCCAGACCGTTGCCGACCGCGTCCACCCGATGACCGACTTGCTCCAGGATGCTGCTGATCACCATGCGATTGGTACCGTTGTCCTCGGCCAGCAGGATGCGATAGCGCGGCCCGCCCTGGACCGGGGCAGTCTGGACAGCCGGCATCGTCCGCATTGTGCCCGCCTCGGTTTGCCGCAACAGCACATTGAAATTGAACACACTGCCCGCCCCGGGCGTGCTGCTGACCGAGACCGAGCCCCCCATCTGCTCGATCAGCCGCCGGCTGATCGCCAACCCCAGCCCGCTGCCGCCGAAACGGCGGGAGATCGACCCATCCACCTGGGTGAACCTGTGGAACAGCTTGTCGATCCCTTCCGGTGGTATGCCGATGCCGGTATCGCTGACGCTGACCGCCAGATCGATATTGCCGGCGGCGGATGGGCGCCGGGTGACGCGTACCGTCACTCCCCCTGCCTCGGTGAACTTGATGCCGTTGCCGACTAGGTTCAGCAGGATCTGGCGCAGCCGCCCCGGATCGCCATTCGCGCTCAACGGCACGTCATCGGCGATTTCCACTCGCAGCGTCAGCCGCTTCGCCTGGGCCGAGGCATCCAGCAGCTCCATGGCGGTGGCGAACACGCCGCGGATGTCGAAATCGGTGCGTTCCAATTCCAGCCGCCCCGCCTCCAGGCGAGAGAAGTCGAGGATGTCGTCGATCAGATGCAGCAGGTGATTGGCGGAATCGCGGATGATTCTGACATAATGCATCTCGCTCTCGCCAAGATTCATATCCAGCAGCAGCCCGGAGACGCCGATGATGCCGTTCATCGGCGTGCGGATTTCGTGACTCATGACCGCCAGGAACTCCGACCGCGCCCGGCTGCCCACCTCCGCGGCGTCACGCGCCGCCGCCAAAACCTGTTCGGTGTGTTTGCGCTCCGTGATATCGGTGTAGGTGCGCACCGAGCTGCCATCTTCGAGCAGCCGGGTAAGCACCTCCAGCCAGATCCCGTTCGGGCGCATCCGCTCATAGACGGTCTTCTCGGGGCTGATGATGCCCGCTGCGGCGTGTTGCCTGATCTCTTCCTGAGTCGATCCCGGCGGATCGAATTCTCCGCTGGCCACCTGCCAGTCGACCATATCGCGGAATGTCACCTCACCGCTGGTCAGTTCCAGCCGCAGGCTCAGCAACTCGATCGCCCGGCTGTTGGCCACCGGCACGCGCCCCTGGGCGTCGACCATGACCACGCCCTGGCTGATATTCTCAAGCGTCGATTGCAACGCCTGCTGGTAGGCCAGCGCCCGTGCCCGCTGGCGGATCACGATCACGCCGCCGCACATGATCAGAACCGACAGAAGCCCACCGGCCAGCAGATATTGCCGCCGGTTATGGAAGTAGCCCGCGAATATGTCGTTGCTGTCCAGACCGACCAATACGATCAGCGGATAGTCCGCGACCCGGCTATAGCCGAACAGGCGCGCCACCCCATCCGCGCGATCGATGGCAACGTAGCTGCCGTTGTCCGAGCCGGTCAGCATCGGGTTCAGAACCGCGCTGTCGATCCGCCCGCCCATCGCCTTCTCTCTGTCGGGCGCGCTTGCCCGGATGTAGCCGTCCTGGCCCAGCAACGTGACCGTGCCGTTGCCCATGTCGACCGATCCGTAGAACCGGGACAGATAGTCGGGATCGAGCGATACGAGAATCACCCCGGCCAGGCTGCCGTCCGGGGCCAGCAGCTTGCGCGTGAACTTGACCGACCATTTCCCCGTCATTCGCCCGACGACCGGGCGGCTGATGAACAGCTCGTCCGTGTCTTTGTGCATTTGGGCGGCGACATCCTCGCGGTCGGAGAAATCGATCCGCGAGGATGGCGATCCCAGGGTGGTCATCCACACGATCCCGTCCTTGTCGGCAATCGAGATATCCGGGGTCCGTGCGTTCAGGAACTGGGCGCCGCGCGCCCAGGTCGCCAGATTGAAATGCTCGGGGTCCGCTGCATAGGACTGGCGGACGAACGGGATGGTCTGGTCGATCGTCTCGATCGTGCGGGAGATGGTCTCGGCAAAGGCATGGGAGAAGTTGCGGGCGTCGCGCCCGGCTTCCAGCTCCGCCCCGGCCCGCTGCTGGATCAGGAGCACGCCGATGCCGGCCCAGATCGCGCCGACCGCGAGCAGGACGATCACGCCGTGCCAGACCACGGCGCGGGAAAACCGGGCGAACGGAATGCGGAGCAGTTGGTAGGATGTCATATCCGCAGCGCCTTGACGCAGGGTCTCATGCCATGCCGGCGCACAGGGGGAGAGCTCAGTTCAGCCGCAGTTCAATGATGTGCCGCTTGTCGGGTTGCAGCTCGCCCTTCTCGACCCGCTTGACGATGTCGGTCAGCGCCGCGTTGGCCGGGGTCGGGATGCCGACCTCCTTGCTCTTGTCGACGATGAAGCCGTTCAGGAACTCGATCTCGGTCCGCCGTCCCTTGACCATGTCCTGCCCCATCGACGGGCGATGGGCGCCACCGCCGGGCTTGCGGGCCTCTTCCAGACGGTGCTCGTCCCAGACCTGCGTCGCCGCCGGATCGCCCTCGCCGGCGCGGGCGATGGTCTCCGGCGCGAGGTGGTAAATCTCCTCAAGCTGATAGCCGAGGGCCTGGCCGACGCGGATGGCTTCCGAGCCGAGCCTTGCGGAGAAGTGGCGCAGGGCATCGTCCAGCAATATCTCCCGGCTGATCAGGCCCGTGCTGGCCGATAGGCCGTTGGCCATCGCGTTGGTAACCAGTTTCGACCAGCGCTCGCCCCACAGATTCTCGGTCACCTTGGCGCCGTCCGACAGCGCCACCAGACGGCAAACCTCCCGCGCCCGGTCGGTGATGCGCCCATGCACCTCGCCCACGCGAAACACCGTGTGCGCGGCGCCGCTCTTGCCCGCGGCGCGGCGGACATGGCCCGGCTCGCAAAGATCGACGGTGATCGAACTGGCGACGGAGCCGAGCGTGCGGCCCCATCCGACGATGCCGGCGATGGTTTCCTCGTTGATGCAATTCTGCAAGGAGACGACGAAGCCATTCGGCGACAGGTACTGCCGGATCATCGTCGTCGCCCAGGCGGTATCGTACGACTTCATGCACATGAAGGCGATGTCGATCGGCGCCTCCTTGCTCAGATGCTGCAACTCGGTCAGATGCAGCGCGCGCACCGGAACGGTGAATTCCGGCACGTCCTTCAGATGCGTGATGCGCAGCCCCTTGGCACGCATCGTCTCCACATGTTCCGGCCAGGGATCGACGAACGTGACGTCCTCGCCCGCCTGCGCCATGTGCGCGCCGGCGTAGCCGCCGACCGCGCCGACGCCGATGACCGCTATCCTGGCTCCCATGCTTCCTCTCCTGAACCCGCTGACGTGCGTTTCTCGGTCGACCTTAAGCCAGCCATCGCCACCGGTCGAGGGGCCGCCTTGTGTTGGGGATCGCAGGGGATACACTCCCCGTTAACGTCCACCCGACAGCGAAAGGGAAAGCCCATGACCGTCGTCAAAGCATCGGCGCGTACCACCAAGCAGGCTCCGGCAGCCAACTTCACCGGCACCGTCTATTCGGACGAGATCGTCGCCGGCACCGCGCCCTCGCGCATGCGCGCATCCGTGGTGTCCTTCACCCCCGGCGCGCGCACCGCCTGGCACAGCCATCCGGTCGGACAGACGCTGTATGGGCTGTCGGGCGTCGGGCGCATCCAGTTCAAGGGCCAGCCGGTGCGGGCGATCGAGCCGGGCGACACCGTGCTGATCCCGCCCGCCATGCTGCACTGGCATGGCGCCGCGCCGAACCGGCTGTTCTCCCATCTGGCGATGTCCGAGCACAGCGACACCGGCGCCGGCACGGCGTGGTTCGACCATGTCTCCGATGCCGACTACGCCGCAGCACCGGCACCCTGACGCCGACACGCCGAAGCGTGCGGCTACCCGTCAGCCGCACGCCGGCAATGCGATGAGCGACCGCGAAGACCCGATCCTGGACGCCATCGTCGCGGTCGTGCCGCCGCTGCTGCATGCGCTGGAAACGCTCGGCCTGGTGGCCCGGCGTCTCCATCCGTCGCAACTCGCCGCGTTGGCGCGAAGCGTGGAAGAGCACGATGCCGCGCTACGCCATGCAGCCGGCCAGTTCCAGGCGGTCGCGTGGCCGGATCGCCTGGCGCCGTTCAGGGACCGGATCGACCTGACCGGCGAGGCGGTGCTTCGCGCCTTCGACGGTCTGCGCGAGGCGGCCACCGCGCCCGACGGCCTGCTGCTGGCCTATCGCGCGCTGCGCCAATATAGCCGCGCGATGGAGGCGCTGTATCCGGTGGCGGCGATGCTGCCGACGGTCAGCCGCTTCTATCTGGAGCCCTCGGCGCGCGACGACGCGGCGTTGCTCGCCCGCCTGAACGGCGCGGAGTCTTCGCGGCCGGGAACCGGGGTCATGCACAGCGGCAACGAACGCGGCATGCGTGGCGGCTTCTCGCTCTATGTGCCGGAATATTACGACCCCGGCAGGGCGCATCCGCTGGTCATGGCGATGCATGGCGGCGCCGGGCATGGCCGCCAGTTCCTGTGGAACTGGCTCAGCGAAGCCCGCACAAGGGGGTTCATCCTGATCGCTCCCACCGCCATCGGCGATACCTGGTCGCTGATGGAGCCGGAGCAGGACAGCGCGAACATCGAACGGATGCTGGCGCATGTCCGGCAGAACTGGAATATCGATCCCGCGCGCATGCTGCTGACCGGCATGAGCGACGGCGGAACCTTCGCCCTGGTCAGCGGCCTGCACGACCGTTCGCCCTTCACCCACATCGCGCCGTTCGCGGCGAGCTTCCATCCGCTGCTGGTCGAGATGGCCGATCCGCGCCGGCTGTCCGGCTTGCCGGTGTATCTCGTGCATGGCGCGCTCGACTGGATGTTTCCCGTCGCCATGGCGCGCGCCGCCGAGCGCGCCCTGAGCGCGGCCGGCGCGCGGGTTACGTATCGGGAGGTCGAGGATCTCTCGCACACCTACCCACGCGACGAGAACCCGGCGCTGCTGGATTGGTTCCTGGCCGGGTAGTCTTCGCCCCGCCATTGTGGCGCCGGTGCCGCCGGCTTGCTATCGTCGCCCATCATGAAAAACCCTTACGAACTGCTCGGCGTGGATCCCGGTGCTACGGCGGATATGATCCGTGCCGCGTATCGTCGGCTGGCCAAGCGCCACCACCCCGACGTCAATCCCGGCAAGCCGGAGGCGGCGGAAACCTTCAAGGCGATCGCATCCGCTTACGCGCTGCTGTCCGACCCCGACAAGCGCGCGCGCTTCGACCGTGGCGAGATCGACGCGGCGGGGGTTGAGGTTCCGCCGCAGCGGCCGTTCTACCGTGACTTCAGCGACGCGCCCGGCCACGCCAGATACGGCACGGACGCGGGCTTCGGCGAGGACGACCTGGAAGGATTGCTGGGCGCGGCGTTCCGTGGCCGCCAGCGCGGCGGCTTCCGGGCACGCGGCGCGGACGCGCATTACACGTTGACGGTTTCTTTCCTGGACGCCGCCAATGGCGCGGTGCGCCGGCTGAGCTTGCCGGATGGGCGCACGCTGGACGTGACCATTCCCGCCGGACACAAGGACGGCCAGATATTGCGGCTGCGCGGGCAAGGCATGCCCGGCCCCGGCACCGCCCCGCCCGGCGACGCACTGATCGAGATCGTGGTGGCCCCGCATCCGTTCTTTCGCCGCGACGGCGACGACGTGGTGCTGGACCTGCCGGTTACATTGCAGGAAGCGACACTCGGCGTCAGCGTGGAGGTGCCGACCATTCGCGGCCCGCTCAACCTGAAAATCCCCGCCCATTCGCACACCGGCAGCAGGCTGCGCCTGAAGGGGCGCGGCATTGGCCAGGGCCATCAATATGTCGTGTTGCAGGTGGTGCTGCCGCAGGAACCCGAGCCCCAGCTTGAGGAGTTCCTGCGCGGCTGGATACCGGAGCATCCGCTCGACCCTCGCAAGGGAATGGCGTCATGATGCGGCTGGACGCGGTGGTGTTGCTGTTCGCCGACCTGGATGCGGCCGAGCTGGCCGGCTGGATCGCGCAGGGCTGGGTGCGCCCGGAACAGGCCGGCGACGAACCGATATTCCAGGACATCGACATCGCCCGCGTGCGTCTGGTCTATGATTTGCGCCGTGCGATGGCGATCGCCGAGGACACGATGCCGCTGGTGCTGTCGCTGCTCGACCAGGTGTATGAGCTGCGCGGCGAGTTGGCGGCGATCTCCGGCGCGCTGCAAGCCCAGCCGGCCGATGTGCGCGATGCCGTGCTGGCGGCGCTGGAGCGGCGCACCGGCTAACGCGCCGCGCCGGGGCACGTCCAGCGGCAACATCATTTTCGCCGCTGCGCAGTCTCCGCAACGATACCGGCGATCAGCGCCGCCAGCAGCATCGTCGCCTTGTGCGCCTTGAACAGCTGCGCGGCCTCCTGCAGCAACGGGCTCTCCGTCGCCGCCTCGGTTGGCGGTGGCGCCGGCTTGCGCCGCAACACATGCCGGGCCGTGATCATCAATGCCAGCCCTACGACCAGAAGCGTGCCGGCGACAACAACCGATGCGCCGACGGAGCCGATCTGCGACGCGGCGAACAACCACACCCCCACGCCGGCACAGACCAGGGCAGCGAACAGGGCCAGGCCGCCCAGGACGAGGCAAAGCCCGGCGACTGCGGCGCGGTATGACGCGGCGGCAATTCTCTCACCCATGCCGGCACCCATGCCGGTGCGCCCCAGCGCCATCACGACGAGCCTGAGCAATAATTCGGGCATCAAGCGCCGCACTCAGCGCGACATCAGCTGGCTTGCGCAAAAGCCCGCCGCAAACACCAGCAGCAAGGTGGCCAGCGGGTGCTCCTCGACCTGACGAACGACGCTTTTCGCGGAGCAGTCGGCCGTCGCGGCGGCGCCGCTGAAGGCCCCGGACTTCGCGTGCGACATCAGCGAGACGAAATCCTGCTTCAAGGAGGCAAGATCGGCCGCGATCGCATCAATATCCGGCGATTTTGGGGACTCTGGTTGGGCGTTTGGCTCTTCACTCATGATTGGACCCTTCGATTACGGTCGGGAACCTAGACCGCGAGATGGCCGAGCCAGCGAGAACGGCCGGACTGTCGTCAGTCTTCTACGGCGCCAGCATGGAGGCAATGATCTGCGTCAAGAGCCGGGTATTGCCTGTCCCAGCGCCTGACGTGCCTGTTCATACGGCCGGCAACAAGCCCCTCGTGCGCCGTGATATAGCTCGCATTGTCGGGATGGGGCAACGAATTGTTCCAGTTTGGTTCATTCTCGGTCGCCGCGCGGTTCTAGGCGCCATGTCGGGTGCATCGCCAGCGTCACTCGAACGACGCGGATTGACTGGCCTCGGATATATATTTTATCGAATTTCAGCAAAAGCACGATAGGGCGGTTCCAATTGTTCGGCCACCCGGCTTCGGGCGCAACACCGGGATCGGCACCCGTCCCGCGCTGCTGATCATCGACGTCCAGTACCGCACCGTCGGCACCCGCCCGCTGCCGTTCTGGGAAGCGATCAAGGAATTCCCCACCTCCTGCGGCGAGGTCGGCTGGAACGCGGTCGGCAACATCCAGAAGCTGCTCCGCCTGTTCCGCGCCCGTGGCTGGCCGGTGCTGTATCCGCACGTCTCGCCGAAGGAATCGTTCGATTAAGGCCGGCTGTCGGACAAGGTGC
>PKWQ01000335.1 GCA_003133265.1 Acetobacteraceae bacterium | reverse complement strand
CCGTTCTGATCGTCGCCGGCCAGCACCGTGTAAACGCCGTCGGCGCCGGACTGGCGGATCTTGGTGATATAGGTGGAATAGTCCTTCGTGCCGATCGGCGAGAAGACCGAGCCCAGGTAGGTCTTGCCGGCGCGCTTCACCTCCGCCTCGAACACCTCTAGGCTGTTGTGGCCCCAGGCATAGTCCATGCCCATGCCGTAGAAGGTCTTCATCGGCGACTCGCGCAGATAGAGTGCCACGACGCGGGTGCCCATCGGTCCGGAGACGTTGGGGCGGAAGAAGTTGGGCACCAGCGATTCGGCGGTCAGCCGCCCGTCGCCGTTGTCGCCGGAGACGAAGATCGTGTCCCACTCGGCGAGCTTCGGGCATACCGCCAGCGCCTCATTGGAGGCGACGATGCCGGTGATGATGCGCACGCCCTGTCGCTCCACCATCTCCTGTGCCTTGCGCACGGAGGTGGCCGGGTTGCCGGTGGTATCCTCGATGATCAGTTCGATCTTCCGGCCGAGCAGCCCGCCCTTGGCGTTGACTTCCTTGGTCCAGAACTCGATGGCCCGGCGCATCTGTTCTCCGATGCTGCCGAGTGTCCCGGTCAGCGCCACCGGGACGCCGATCTTGATCGGTTCCGCCGCGCTGGCCGAACGCGGCATCGCCGGCAGCGTTACGGCTGCGGCGCCTGCCATGGCCGTGGTGATAAGGGAGCGTCGCGAGACGCCGGCTGCCTTTGGCATTGTGTTTCCCCCGGGGTGATCGTCGGCCTTTCCTGGCCGAATGATGTTATGTCAGCAGAGAGTATGGCCCGCCACGCAGAAGCGCAACGTGGCAGAGCGCATCAGGTTACATCGACGTCGTCGCCGGCCCCAGCTTTGCTATCATCAGTTGTCGTAGGTCATCTTGTTGCAAGCAGGCGTCACTCTATCGGCCGGATAGGTGGCGATCACCTCCGGCATCAGCGTCGCCATGCCGGCGCGCTTCACCACTTTGACCATGAAGCCCTGCTGCACGCCCTGATGGTCGCAGGCGCGCATGGTCACCTTGCCCTTGATGCTGTCGATCACCACGCCCTCCAGCGCCGCGCGCAGCTTCGCGGTGTCGGTGCTGCCGGCCTTCTCGATGCCGGCTTGCAACACGACGCAGGACTGATACTGGTCGCCCTCGAACACGTCGGGCACGCGGCCGAATTCCTTCTGCCACGCGGCAACGAATATCTTGTTCGCCGGACTGTCGTAGGTGAAGGGATAGCGCGAGGAGCCGATCAGGCCGATGCCGGCGTCGCCAATCGCCCGGACGATCTGCATGTCGACGATCTCGGTCATGATCTGCGTCTTGTCGCTCAGGCGGTATTGCTGCGCCTGCGCCAGGAAGCCGTTCTGATCGTCGCCGGCCATCACCGTGTAGACGCCGTCGGCGCCGGACTGGCGGATCTTGGTGATGTAGGTGGAGTAGTCTTTCGTTCCGATCGGCGAGTACACCGCGCCCAGGAAGGTCTTGCCGGCGCGCTTCACCTCCGCTTCGAACACCTCCAGGCTGTTGTGGCCCCAGGCATAATCCATGCCCATGCCGTAGAAGGTCTTCATCGGCGACTCGCGCAGATAGAGCGCCACGACGCGGGTGCCCATCGGCCCGGAGACGTTGGGGCGGAAGAAGTTGGGCACCAGCGATTCGGCGGTCAGCCGCCCGTCGCCGTTGTCGCCGGAGACGAAGATCGTGTCCCACTCGGCGAGCTTCGGGCATACCGCCAGCGCCTCGTTGGAGGCGACGATCCCGGTCAGGATGCGCACGCCTTGCCGCTCCACCATTTCCTGTGCCTTGCGCACGGCGGTGGCGGGGTTGCCGGCGGTATCCTCGATGACCAGTTCGATCTGCCGGCCGAGCAGCCCGCCCTTGGCGTTGACCTCCTTGGCCCAGAACTCGATGGCCCGGCGCATCTGCGCTCCGATGCTGCCGGACTGCCCGGTCAGCGCCACCGGGAGGCCGATCTTGATCGGTTCCGCCNNCCGTGGTGATAAGGGAGCGTCGTGAGACGCCGGCTGTCTTCGGCATGGTATTTCCCCGGTGATCGTCGGCCTGTTCCGGCCGAGCGCTATTCTGTCAGGGGAGAGTATGGCCGCGTCCCGCGGGAGTGCAATCGAAACCGATGGGGGCGGGGCGGCTCGCGTGCTCTGCCACAGGCCGGCCGGCATTGCCCCGGATTTGTGCGCGATTTCGCATCCGGTATGCTCGGCGACGACACGCAGGGGAGAGATGCGCATGCCGACCATGGTCGAGGACAAGGACGCGATTCGCGAGGTTATGGCGGAATATTGCTACTATCTGGACGAGCGCCGCTTCGTCGAGATGGCCGGCCTGTTCACCGAGAACGGCACCTGGGAAACCGCCTTCGGCACGGCGACGGGGCGCGCGAACATCGCGGCACTCGCGGCGAGCCTGGGCAAGCCCGGCGAGGCGCTGACGCGGCGGGTACACTACGTCACCANNTCGTCATCAAGCTGGATGGCGACCGCGCGAGCGTGCGGTCCAACTGGGTGCAGGTGGACAACAGCGCACCCAACAGCGGACTGGGGCCGAAAATCGGTTCCGGCGGCGGCTACGCGGATGCGATGGTGCGCCAGGGCGACCGGTGGTTCTTCCAGCACCGCAAGATCGACCGCTTCCTGGTCTGAACCGGCTTATCGCGCGCCCGCCTTATCGCGCGATCGGGCCGCCCCAAATCCACCAGCCCGGCCGCGCCAGCGCCTCGGCCGCCCGCGCGGCATCGGCGGCGCTGGCGAACAGCCCGAAGCAGGTGGCGCCGGAGCCGCTCATGCGTGCCAGCAGACAGCCGGGCACCGCACCGAGTGCGGCCAGCACTTCGGCGATCGCCGGGCACAGCGCGATGGCCGGCGGCTCCAGATCGTTGCCGAGCGGGGCGAGGCCGGCCGCCATCGCCGCCGCATCGGTCCAGGCGATC
>PKWQ01000402.1 GCA_003133265.1 Acetobacteraceae bacterium | reverse complement strand
CCGCTCGAAACCGGACTACGCCGACCCCCGCAGCGCGTCCCGCAGGAACGGGTTGCCCCGCCGTTCGGCGCCGATCGACGATCCGGGTCCGTGGCCGCTGATGACGGAATAATCGTCGTCGAGCACCATCAGCTTGCCGACGATCGAGGCGATCAGCGCGTCGGGGTCGCCGTAGGGAAAGTCGCTGCGGCCGACCGAGCCCTGGAACAGCACGTCGCCCACCACGGCGAACCGTGCCTCGTGGTTGACGAACACCACATGGCCGGGGGTGTGGCCGGGGCAGTGCAGCACGTCGAACCGGTGCGGGCCGACCGAGACCGTGTCGCCATCGGCCAGCCAGCGATCCGGGGTGACCGCGCGCGCATCGGTCATGCCGTAGGCCCGGCCCTGCTCGGCGAGCCCGGCCAACAGGAACGCGTCGGCCCGGTGCGGTCCCTCGATCGGTGCCTCGATGCCGCGCTCGCGCAGTGCCGCTTGCAGGCCGGCGGCGCCGCCGGCGTGGTCCATGTGGCCGTGCGTCAGCAGGATGCGTTCCACCTTCAGGCCGTTGTGCTCCAGCATCTCCAGGATGCGGTCGACCTCGCCGCCGGGGTCGATCACGGCGGCCTGCTTGCTGTCCTCGTCCCACAGGATGGTGCAGTTCTGCTGGAACGGCGTAACCGGGACGATCGCCCCCTTGAGAGCCGCCACGTCAGTGCAAACGCGGGGTTTTCAGGAACGATGCGCGGTCGGCCGAGCGGACGGTCAGCGCCAGCGTGCTGGAGTCGCGCCCTAGCCGCAGCCGCACGTCCGCCCCGGCGCTGCCGGATGCCCAGACGCGGCGCCACAGCCCGACCAGATCGGTGATCTCGTCCTCGCCGACCGCGATGATGCGGTCCCCGGTGCGCACGCCGGCCAGCTCGGCCGGGCCGCCGTCGGCCACGCCGCCGACAACGATCTCGTCGCCGCTCTCGGTCGCATACATGCCGAGCCACGGTCGGGCAGGGCGGTTGACCCGGCCGTAGGCCAGCAGGTCGCCCAGGATCGGCGACAGGTGGCTGATCGGCACCACCATGTTCATGTCGTGCCGCTGCCCCTTGCCGTCGCCCTGCTGCATGATCAGCGAGCCGATGCCCACCAGCTTGCCATCGGCGCCGATCAGCCCGCCGCCGCCCCAGAACGGATGCGCGGGGGCGGTGAAGATCGCGTCGTCGAGCGCGTATTCCCAGTAGCCGGCGAATTCCTGCCGGCCCACCACCTTGGTCTCGATCGCGTGCCGCAATCCGCCGCTCGCGGCGAACACCACGGGGTCGCCGACGCGCAGCCGGTCGGTATCGCCGATCTCCAGCGCCGGCAGATCGAGCCGCCCCAGCGTCTGCACCAGCCCGAAGCCGCTCTCCTGGTCATAGGCCAGCGCGTGTCCCGGCACCGCCCGGCCATCGCCCGACGTGACCCAGATGGTCTCGGCTTCGGTCACCAGATAGCCGATGGTGGCGATCAGGCCGGAGTCGCGGATCACCACGCCGCTGCCGGCGCGCTCGGTGCCCAGCGTGCCGGCGGTGAAGGCGTCGGCCGGCACATAGGACTTGATGCCGACCACCGCGCTGAGCGCGCGCTCCAGATCGAACGGGTAATCGTCCGGATCAGGCTGCAAATTCAGCGGGATTTCCCAATCTTCTTTTGTCATCCCTGAGCGTCTTCCGTGTCTGGCGGGGTGAAGGCGGGATCATTATATCGGCGCTTTCGTCTCCGTAGCCAACGGCATGTAGGCAGTTTCCATACCGGGTAGGGCAACCACCGCCCGGCTCATTCAGATCGTTTGATCAGATAGTCATGGAAGCGGGCCCGTAGCGCGTTCTTTTGCAGCTTGCCGGTGGCGGTGTGCGGCAGCTCGTCCACCACCACCACGGCGTCCGGCAGCCACCACTTGGCCACCTTGCCCTCGTAGATCGCCAGCACCGCCTCCGGCGTCACCGTGCGGCCCTGCACCGGCACCACGATCAGCACCGGACGCTCGTCCCAGCGGGGATGGCGCGCCGCCACCACCGCCGCCTCGGCGACATCGGGGTGGGAGACGGCGATGTTCTCCAGGGTGATGGAACTGATCCACTCGCCGCCCGACTTGATAACGTCCTTCGAGCGGTCGGTGATCTCCATCATGCCTTCCGGGTCGATGGTGGCGACATCCCCGGTGGCGAACCAGCCTTCCGCATCGACGGCGCTGCCGTCCGGATCGCCGTAATAGGCGCTGGCGACCCACGGGCCGCGGACCTTCAGGTCGCCGAACGCCACGCCGTCCCAAGGCAGTTCCTGGTTCGCGTCGTTGACGATCTTCATGTCGATGCCCGGCGCGGCCCGCCCCTGCTTCAGCATCAGCCGCTCCATGCCGGCCTGATCCAGCTTGGTATGCGCCGGCTTGGGGCTGTTGTAGGTGCCGAGCGGGCTGAGTTCGGTCATGCCCCAGGCGTGATCGACGCGCACGCCATACTCGCGGTTGAACGCCTCGATCAACAGCGGCGGGCAGGCGGAGCCGCCGGTGATGATCCGCTGCACGGTCTCCAGCCGCGCGCCGGGCGTGGCGCGCAATTGCTGCAACAGCCCCAGCCAGACGGTCGGCACGCCGGCGGTGAAGGTCACGCGCTCGGCGTTCAGCAGTTCGTGCATGCTTGGCCCGTCCAGGTGGCGCCCGGGCATCACCAGCGCCGCCCCGGCCAGCGCGGTGGCGTAGGGGATGCCCCAGGCGTTCACATGGAACATCGGCACCACTGGCAGCACCCGGTCGATCGCGCGCAGCCCCATCACGTCGGCGGTGTTGATCGAGAATGTGTGCAGGAGGGTCGATCGGTGGCTGTAGAGCACGCCTTTCGGCCGCCCGGTGGTGCCGGAGGTGTAGCAGAGCGAGCTCGCGGTGGCCTCGTCGAACACCGGCCACTCATAATCCTCGTCCGCCGCGTCGATCAGCGTGTCGTAGCAGAGCAGCCGCATCCCGGCCGGCAGATCGAGCGCGGGCATATGTGCCGGATCGGTCATCATCACGATGTCGCGCACGCTTCCGGCGATCCTGGGCGCGATCGTGGCCAGCAGGGGGAGGAAGCTGGTTTCAGCGAACAGCACCGAATCGCCAGCGTGGTTGATGATGTAGGTGATGTCGTCGGGATGCAGGCGCGGATTGATCGTGTGGCAGATGGCGCCCATGCCGGGCGCTGCGTAGTAGATTTCCACATGGCGGTAGCCGTTCCAGGCGAGCGTGCCGACCCGGTCGCTTTCCTTGATGCCGAGCCCTTGCAGCACCCGCACCAGCCGCCGGGCCCGGCGCTCCAGTTCTGCCCAGGTGGTGCGGTGGATGTCGCCTTCCACCGTTTTGGACACCACCTCGGCGCTGCCGTGGTGGCGTGCCGCGTGCGTCAGCACCGCTGAGATCATCAACGGCTGTTGCTGCATCAGTCCGAACATGCGCCTGCCTCCTGGAGGGCGGCTGGGCTGTGTGCCGCCTTCGGTTCGTTTCCCGACGACAGGCTATGTCAGCTATGGGTGCGGATGAAATCCTTGATTTTCGGGGCGATCTGTTCGCGGAAGCGCTTGCCGTTGAACAGGCCGTAATGGCCCACGCCGGCCTGCTCCAGATGCGCCCGCATCTCGTCCGGCAGCTGGTGCGCCAGATCGTGCGCGGCCCTGGTCTGGCCAAGGCCGGAAATGTCGTCGCGTTCCCCCTCGATCGTCATCAGCGCGGTGCGGTCGATCGCCGTCGGCTCCACCATTCGCCCGCGCGAGACCAGCAGGCCGCGTGGCAGCAGATGTTCCTGGAACACCGCGTGGATGGTCTGAAGATAGTATGGCGCCGACAGATCCATGGTCGAACGGTATTCCTCGTAGAACCGGCGCTTGGAGGCCAGGTTTTCGCCGTCGCCCTCCACCAGATGCATGAACATCTGCCAGTGCGCCTCGACATGGCGGTCCAGGTTCATGGCCATGAAGCCGGCCAGTTGCAGGAACCCCGGATAGACCTGACGCATGAAGCCGGAAAAGCCGAATGGCACCGTGTGAATGACGTTCCGCTTGAACCAGTTGAGGTCGTGCTTCTTGGCGAAGGCGTTGACCTGGGTCGGTCCCTGGCGGGTGTCGATCGGTCCGCCGATCAGGGTCATGCTGCGCGGCACGTCCGGATCGCGCTCGGCGCTCATCAGCGCGATGGCGGCCAGCACCGGCACCGCGGGCTGACAGACGGCGATGACATGGGTGTCGCGGCCGAGCAGCCGGATATAGCCGATGATCTGGTCGAGATAATCGTCGAGATCGAAATCGGGCGCGGTCACCGGAACGTCGCGCGCATCGTGCCAGTCGGTAATGAATATGTCATGG
>PKWQ01000429.1 GCA_003133265.1 Acetobacteraceae bacterium | reverse complement strand
GCACGGCTGGTGGACGGTCGAGGGCGAGAAGATGAGCAAATCGCTCGGCAACGTCATCGAGCCTCGCCAGCTCGCCGCCACCTATGGCCGCGACCAGGTGCGCTATTTCCTGCTGCGCGAGAAGCCGTTCGGCGGCGACGGCACGCTGTCGCACCCGGCGCTGGTGATGCGGATCAATGTCGAGCTGGCGAACGACCTCGGCAATCTGGCGCAGCGTTCGCTGTCGATGATCGCGCGCAATTGCGGCGGCAAACTGCCGGGCAGGGGCGCCGTCACCGAGGCCGATGCCGCCATGCTGGAGGCCGCGAACGCGCTGCCCGAGCGGCTGCGCGAACATCTCGACCGGCAGGGATTCCACGAGGCGCTGGAGGAGACCTGGAAGGTGATCCGCGCCGCCAACGCCTATATCGACCATCAGGCGCCGTGGGCGCTGCGCAAGACCGACCCGGCACGGATGGCCGACGTGCTGCGTGTGTTGGCGGACACGATCCGCGTGGTGGCCACGGTGCTGCAACCCTTCATGCCGGATGCGATGGCGGACATGCTGGACCAGGCCGGCGTGCCGGCCGATGCACGCTCGCTGGCCGCGCTCGACACGCCGCTGCCGGATGGCACCGCGCTGCCCGAGCCGCGCGGCGTGTTCCCGCGATTTGTCGAAGAAACGTCGTAATTCACAGATGTTGATCGATTCACACTGCCATCTCGACCACTACGCGCCGGCCGAACTGCCGGAAATTTTGGCGCGCGCGGCAGCGGCGGGCGTGGGCGAGATGGTCACCATCGGCACCCGTCTGGGCCAGTCCGAGACCATCCGGGCGCTGGCGGAGGCGCATCCGAACGTCTGGTGTACCGTGGGCATCCATCCGCACAACGCAGCGGAACATGCTGTTCCCACGGCAGAAGCGATCGCCGCGCTGACCGCGCACCCCAAGGTGATCGGCATCGGCGAGTCCGGGCTGGATTACTTCTACGACAAGGCGCCGCGCGACGTTCAGCGGGAGAATTTCCGCGCGCATATCCATGCGGCGGCACTGACCGGCCTGCCGCTGGCGATCCATGCCCGCGATGCCGACAACGACATCGCGCGAATGCTGCAAGAAGAACGTGCTGCCGGGCATGAATTCACCTTCCTGCTGCATTGTTTCAGCTCGACCCGCGCATTGGCCGAGGCAGCGATGGCGATGGATGGCTATTTCAGTTTTTCCGGCATTCTGACCTTCCCAAAATCACCTGAAATCAGGGAGATCGCGCGGGACATTCCCAGGGACCGGCTACTGGTGGAGACCGACGCGCCCTATCTGGCCCCGGTCCCGTTTCGCGGCAAACGCAACGAACCCGCCTGGGTGGCGCAGACCGCCAAGGTGCTGGCCGGCATTCACGGGCTGAGCGAGGCGGACCTTGCCGATCTCACCACCGCGAATTTCCGGCGGCTATTCGCCAAGGCGGCGGGCTAGGGCATGCGGGTCATTCTGCTCGGCACCGGCGGCTCCGCGGGGGTTCCACAGATCGGCGGCGCGGACGGGCGCGGCGATTGGGGGGTGTGCGATCCGGACGAGCCGCGCAACCGGCGCTCGCGCGCCAGCATCGTGCTGGAGAGCGCAGCGGGCAGGCGGTTGCTGGTCGATACCTCGCCCGATCTGCGCACCCAGTTGCTGACCTGCGGGGTGCCGGGGGTGGATGCGATCCTGTTCACCCATGCCCATGCCGATCACATCACCGGACTGGACGACGTCCGCATTCTGAACCGGATCGCCGGACGGCCGTTGGAAGCGTTCGCAACCGAGGGAACATTAGAGGAACTGACGCGGCGCTTCGGCTATGCTTTCCGGCCCTGGGAAGGTCCGGGGTTTTTCCGCCCGGCGCTGCTGGAACGCCCAGTGGAGGCCAACGACCGCCTCGATATCGCCGGCATGGGCGTGACGCTGTTCGACCAGGACCACGGCTATGCCCGCACGCTCGGTCTGCGCGTCGGCGGGTTCGGCTACTCGACCGACGTGGTGGGGTTGGACGACGCCGCGTTCGCGGCGTTGGAGGGCGTTGACACCTGGGTGGTCGATTGCTTCCAGCGCCAGGGTCCGCACTACACCCACGCGCATCTGGAACTGGCGCTGGCATGGGCCGAACGCGTCGGCGCCCGGCGAACGATCCTGACGCATATGGGCCCTGACATGGATTGGGCATGGCTGAAGCAACACCTGCCAAAGGGCGTCGAGCCCGGGTACGACGGCATGATCCTGGACTTCACCTGATCGCCAGCATCATCAGTTTCCATAATCATTCTTCTGCGGCAATCGGATGCGCGCGTAAACCGCCCTACGGGAACAGATCATGACCGCTTCCGCCGAGGCTGAACTCCGTCGCCTGCTCGACATCATGGCGGCGTTGCGCCATCCGGAGACCGGCTGTCCGTGGGACAAGGTGCAGGATTTCGCCACCATCGCGCCGTATACGATCGAGGAAGCCTACGAGGTCGCGGACGCGATCGCGCGGCGCGATCTTGCTGCCCTGCCCGACGAGCTTGGCGATCTGCTGTTCCAGGTCGTCTATCATGCGCGCATGGCCGAGGAAGCCGGCCGGTTCGGCTTCGCCGAGATCGCGCGCACCATTGCCGACAAGATGGTGCGCCGTCATCCGCACGTCTTCGGCGACGAAGCCGCGCGTGATGCGGCGGCGCAAACCAGCGCCTGGGAGGCGCAGAAGCACGCCGAACGCGCCGTGCGCAACGAAACAGGAACACTGGCCGGCATCGCCGTCGGATTGCCGGCGCTGACCCGTGCCGCCAAGCTGACCTCCCGCGCCGCCCGCGTCGGGTTCGACTGGCCGGATGCCGCCGCGGTGCTGGACAAGCTGGAGGAAGAAGCCGCCGAACTGCGCGCCGAATTGCGCGCCGACTTGGCGGACGCCGATCCGGCGCGGCTGGCCGACGAGGTCGGCGACCTGCTGTTCGTGCTCGCCAATCTGGCGCGCAAGCTGCACCTGGACCCGGAGACCTGCCTGCGTCAGGCCAATGCCAAGTTCTCTCGGCGCTTCGGGGTTATCGAGCAGAGATTGGAAATTGAAGGAAAAACCCCCGCGGACGCGACGCTGGAGGAGATGGAGGCGCACTGGCAGGCGGCCAAGCGCGCCGAGCGCGGGCTTACCCCGTAACCAGGAACTTGCCGGGCGGAAAACCTCATTCCCGGCGTTCGAACCGTGCCCGGTCGGCCGGCAGCAGGCGCACGGTGACATGGATTGCCGCGTCGCCGTCCTGCCGCCCGACCACCTCGCCATGTTCATAGAGCCAGGCGAGCCGCGCGCCGTCCTCCGGCGCGATCTCGTAATCGGCGGTCTCCATGCCGGCGGCGATGCGCGAATCGATGGCGGCAAGCAAGGCTGGCAGCCCCTCGCCGGTGATCGCCGATACCGCCACCGTGCCGGTACGCGCGGGCACCTCGGCCACACCGCCCAGCAGATCGGCCTTGTTCAGCACCTCGATGGTGCGCGACGGCCAGTCCTCTCCCAGCGTGTTGTCGCGCGCCATCCCCTCCAGCACCGCGATCACGTCGGCGCGCTGCGCGGCGCTGTCGGGATGGGCGATGTCGCGGACATGCAGGATCACGTCCGCCTCGGCCACCTCTTCCAGCGTGGCGCGGAAGGCGGCGACCAGTTCCATCGGCAGTTCGCTGATGAAACCCACGGTATCGGACAGGATCACCCGCCGGCCCGACGGCAAGCGCAGGCCGCGCATGGTCGGATCGAGCGTGGCGAACAACTGGTCGCGCGCCGCCACCTCGGCGCCGGTCATCGCGTTGAACAACGAGGATTTGCCGGCATTGGTGTAGCCGACCAGGGCGACCACCGGGAACGGCACCCGCCGGCGCGCGGTGCGGTGCAGGCCGCGCGTGCGGCGCACCTGCTCCAACTCTTTCTTTAGACGCACGATCCGTTCCAGGATCAGCCGCCGGTCGGCCTCGATCTGCGTCTCGCCAGGACCGCCCAGGAAGCCGAAACCGCCGCGCTGGCGCTCCAGATGGGTCCAGGATCGCACCAGCCGCGACCGCTGGTATTCCAGGTGCGCGAGCTCGACCTGCAACGTGCCTTCCCGGGTTGCGGCGCGCTCGCCGAAGATGTCCAGGATCAGCCCGGTGCGGTCGATCACCTTGCAGTTCCAGGTCCGCTCCAGATTGCGCTGCTGCACCGGGCTCAGCGCCGCGTCGACGATGACGACGGCGACGTCATGGGCCGCCAGTTCCGCGCCCTGCGTAGCGGCCTGCCCCTCGCCCAGCAGCGTGGACGGACGGCGCTCCCGCAGCTTCACGATGGCGCTATGCACCACCACGAGGCCGATGGAGGCCGCGAGTCCGATTGCCTCGGCAAGTCTGGCTTCAGATGCGCGCGTGGCGTCCGATCCGCTCGAATCGGGCCGCTCCCAGGGCAGGATGACGGCGGCGCGGGTCGGACTGGCCGAAAGGTTGCCCGTCCGGCCATCCGCCCCGACGATCTCAGCCGTCACCATCACCATCGGCGGATACTGTCTCGCGCACGGCCGCGCCTTCGACCTTGGTGGCATCGAACAGCATGATCGGCGCGCCAGGCATCACAGTGCTGATGGCGTGCTTGTAGACCAGCTGCGTGTGTCCGTCCCGACGAAGCAGAACGGAGAAGTTGTCGAACCAGGTAATAATGCCCTGAAGTTTGACCCCGTTGACCAGGAATACAGTCACCGGAGTTTTATTCTTTCGCACATGGTTCAGGAAAACGTCCTGAACATTTTGCGATTTTTCGTTGGCCACAGCGATATCCTTCTTTTTCTCATTGCTGTTGTTGTTTACCGGTGCGGCGGGCGTGGCACGGCCGACGGCACCAGATCAGTCTAACAGCGGTCCATAGTCACGTTAACGCACGAAGCCGTGCGGCGAGGTCCATCATAGACGACACATGGATATCGGCACCTGCTTTGTCGATACCCCCGTCATGCGCGGCGTCGCCCACCAGGACGGCGGTTACCCCTGCCGCCCGGGCCGCCTGCATATCGCTCGCGGTATCGCCGAGATACCAGACCGAACGATCCGGGGCGTAGCCGGTTTTCGCAAGGGCGAGAAGGATTGAATCGGGGTGCGGCTTGTCCGCCGCCGCGTCGCCGGCGCCGATCACGGTCTGGAAATGCGCGTCCCAGCCCAGATGCGCGACCTCCTTGCGCAGGAAGGCGCCGGTCTTGTTCGAGACCACCCCCTGCGGCCACGCCGCCCCGGCCCGCAGCGCGTCCAGCGCGTTCGACATCGGCCGCAGATGGGTCAGATGCTGCTCGCTCAGCGTGGCGTAGAACAGGTCGCGGGCTTCTTCCCAGCGCGCGCCGAACATCGGCGGGAAGCTCTCGCGCAGGGATGTGCGGACGCGTTCCTTGGTATCGTCCACGCTCCAGCGCGGCAGGTCGAAGGCATCGAACGCCGCGTTCAGCGCCGCGGCGATCGCCGCCCAGCCCTCCACCAGCGTGTTGTCCCAGTCATAGAGAAGGATCGATGGCCGCATGCGTCTGAGCCCCGTGCAGATGGGCGCTATCAACCAGGAAAAGCCGCCCGCGACAACAGAGCATGGACATGATTCCGCCCCCGGCCGGATTTCCCCGCCGCGATTCGCACGCTAGCCTGCGGCCATGACCGACACATCCGCGCTGATCGACCGCTCCCAGTACCGGCTTTGGGCCACCGATACCGCCCGTTACGGCGATACCGACCGCCAGGGCCACATCAACAACACCGCCTTCAGCGTATTCCTGGAAACCGGGCGGGTCGGGCTGTTCTTCGATCCCGCTCACCCCTTCGTGCCATCCGGCTGCGCCATCGTCATCGCCCGGCTGTTGCTGGAGTACCGGGCGGAGCTGCACTGGGGCGGTCCGATCGAGATCGGCACCAAGGTGCTGGCGATTGGGCGCAGCTCCTTCACCCTGGGTCAGGGCATCTTCCAGGACGGAATATGCGCGGCGACCGCATCCACCGTGCTGGTGCTGCAGGACGAATCGACGCGGAAATCCACGCCGCTGCCGCCGCAGACGCGCGCGCGCCTGGGCGAATTCACCTGATCGTGGCGTCCCGCCAGGGGTAGACGCCCTCGGAAAGATCGCTAGCCTCCGGGACAATGATCACCTTCACAAAAGCGCCCGCGAGCCTGCCGCCGGGGCGGCGGGTCTATGTCATCGGCGACGTGCATGGCCTGTCCCAGCGCCTGATCGCCCTGCACGCCGCCGTCCGCACCGACCTGCACCGCCGCCCGACCGCCAGCGCGGTGCTGATCCATCTCGGCGACTATGTGGACCGTGGCCCCGACAGCGCCGGCGTGGTGGCGTATCTGGCCGCCGGCCCGCCGATCGAGGGGCTGGCGACGATCAACCTGATCGGCAACCACGAGAACACCATGCTGGAAGCGGTCGGCGGCGACGCGGCATCCGCGACCGACTGGATGTTCAACGGCGGCGAGCCGGCGCTGGAAAGCTATGGCATCGCGCCCGGCACGCCACGCCAGGAATGGGCCGGCCTGATCCCGCCCGAGCACATCGCGTTCCTGCATGGCCTGACCGTCTCGCACCGCGAGGGCGGCTACATGTTCGTGCATGGCGGCATCCGTCCCGGCGTGCCGCTGGATGAGCAACTGCGCGACGAGGTGATCCGCATGCGCCACCCGTTCCTGAACTCCGAGGCCGACCACGGGGCGGTGATCGTGCATGGCCACACGCCGATCAAGACGCCGGTGATCAAGCCGAACCGCATCGGCATCGACACCGGCGCGGTGTTCGGCGGCCCATTGACCTGCCTTGTCCTGGAAGAGGATCGGATGGGCTTCATCTACGCCTGAGACCACAGCCACAAGCGGCGGCAAGCCGCGGCAAAGCATAGGGAGGATGCACATGGATTTCGGGGTCGGCATCGCCACATCCGGCGACTCATGGAAGCTCGCACAGCGGGCGGAAGAACTCGGTTTCACCCACGCGTGGTTCTACGACACGCAGATGCTGACCGGCGACTGCTTCGTCGCCATGGGCGCGGCGGCGCTGAAGACATCTAAAATCCGGCTTGGCACCGGCGTGCTGGTGCCCTCGAACCGCATCGCCGCCGTCACCGCCAATCACCCCGGGCCACGAGGACGCGCTGGACGACTGGGCGCGGATCAAGCGGGCGTTCGCGTAGGTTTTACTATCGGGGACACGGAGGCGCGGAGCAGCCCCAGCGTCAGATGAAGTGCATGCCGCCATTCACCTGGATGGTCTGGCCGGTCATGTAGTCGTTGCCGACCACCATCAGCACCGCCTGCGCCACTTCCGCCGCCGTGCCGAGCCGGCCGAGCGGCACCTTCGCCGCCAGTTCGGCAGCGCGCGCCGCCACCATGTCGGTGCCGATCAGCGACGGCGCGACGGCGTTCACCGTGATGCCCTCGCGCACCAGCCGCGCGGCGTAGCCCCGGGTCATGCCCTCCATCCCGGCCTTCGAGGCGTTGTAGTGGATGCCGATCACGCCGGTGCCGCGCGCCGCGCCGGAGGAGATGTTGACGATGCGGCCCCAGCGCTGCGCGCGCATATGCCCCAACACCGCCTGGATGCACAGGAAGACCGATTTCAGATTGACCGCGATGGTCCGGTCGAATTCCGCCTCGGTCAGATCGTCGAGCCCGCGCGTGACGGCGATGCCGGCGTTGTTCACCAGCAGATCGACCGGACCGAGTGCGGCGCCGACCGTGTCGATCATGCGCCGCACCGCATCCGCGCTGGACACATCGGCGCCAACCGCGACGGCATTCCGCCCGGTGGCGCGGATGGCGGCAACGACCGCGTCGGCCTGCGCCGCCTCGGCGCGGTAGTTCACCGCCACCGCCGCGCCTGCTTCGGCGAGCGCCAGCGCGATGCCACGGCCGATGCCGCGCGAGCCGCCGGTGACGAGGGCGACGCGGCCGGTCAGGTCTGGAACGATCCCCATCTTTTCTATCCCTTGGCGAGCCGGCGCCCGACGAATTCCAGCCGGTCCTGGCCCCAGAATATGTCCTCGCCGATGACGTAGCTCGGCGCGCCGAACACGCCGCGCGCGAGTGCCGCCGCCGTATCGGCCTTGCGCAATTCCGCCCAGCGCGGCTCCTCCGCGAGCCGCAGCACCGCATCCGCGTCCAAGCCGACATCGGCGATCAGGCCGGCGAGCGTGGCGGTGTCGCCGGGGTTCTTCTCCTCCTGCCACAGTGCCTTCAGCACCCGGTGCGCCAGCTTGATCGCCGGCATGTCGCCGATGGTCTCGCGCACCGCGATAACGCTGCATGCCGCCGGCAGTTCGTTGGCGGGAAAGAATTTCGGCTGGATATGGATCGGCTCGCCCAGAACCTCGCGCCACCGCGCCAGTTCCTGCAACCGGTAGGCCTGGCGCTGCGGCGAGCGCTTGGGCAGCGGCAATCCACCGGACGCGGCAAAGATGGTGCCGAAATCCACCGGGTAGATGCGGACGCTGGCCCCGAACCGCGTCGCCATCGCTTCCAGCCGCGCCGCGCCGAGATGCGTCCAGGGCGAATTCAACGACGCGTAATAGTCGATGTGTAGAGCCATTGTACGTTTCCCGCTGAACTGGTTTCCATCCCCGATCCTGATCGCGCGGCAGGCCGGGCACAAGGGCGGCCGGCAAGCGCCCGCCACTTGACGTCGGTTACACTTGACCTGGGTCAATGCCGCACGGGAACATCCGGCACAGGGTCAGAACGTCTGGATGCCGTGCAGGCTCGCCGGACGTAGCAGGGGGAACGACACCATGCCATCCGGTGACGCGCACGGAACAGAGACGTCCCATCCGTCGTCGCTTACGGTCTCCGCCCTGCCGGCATCGCGGCTCTATCGCGGGGCCGAGCTTGCCGGGCTTGCCTTCGCCACGACCACCGACCTCGCACCGCTCGACGGGTTGGTCGGCCAGCCACGGGCGAGCGAGGCGCTGCGGTTCGGCACCCACATCGGCGCGCGCGGCTTCAACATCTTCGCCATCGGCACCAGCGGCGCCGGCGTGCAGCGCTCAGTCAAGGCGCTGCTCGAACAGGCCGCGGCCGAGCGGCCCGGCGCGGCCGACTGGGTGTATGTCAACAATTTCGCCGACCCGCGCCGCCCGACCGCGATCATGCTGCCGAGCCGCCGCGCGCCCGCGTTCCAGAAGGTGATGCGCGCGCTGATCGAGGACCTGAAAGCGGCGATCCCGGCGGTGTTCGAGAGCGAGAACTACCAGACCCGGCGCAGCGCCATCGAGGAAGCGGTCCGCAGCAAGGGCGAGACGGCGTTCAGCGCGCTGCGCGATAAGGCCACGGCGAAGAATATCTCCATCCTGCGCACGCCGACAGGGTTCGCGATGGCGCCGACGCAGAACGGCGAGGTGGTGCCCCCCGACCAGTTCAACGCCTGGCCGGAGGAAAAACGCCACGAGACCGAGGCGGGTATCCGCGAACTGGAAAAGGAACTGGAGCAGACCCTGCGCGGCATCCCGCGCCTGGAAAAGGAGCGGCGCGATGCCGTCCGCGCGCTGGACCGCGAAACCGCGCGCTACGCCATCGGCCAGTCGATCGACGAAGCCAAGGGCCAGGTGCCCGACCTGCCGGCGGTGCTGGCGCATCTGGACACCGTCCGCGACGATCTGGTGGACAACGTCTACCTGTTCGTCAATCCGCAGGCGGCCGGCGAGGACGGCGCCGGCGCCGCCCCTGCCCGGCCCGGCAGCCCGTTCGACCGCTACGAGGTCAACGTGCTGGTCACGCCCATCGACCACGAGGCCGGCGCGCCGGTGGTCGAGGAACTGCACCCGACCCTCAGCAACCTGGTCGGGCGGATCGAGCATCTGTCCGAGCAGGGCATGCTCGTAACCAATTTCCGGCTGATCCGCGCCGGCGCGCTGCACCGCGCGAACGGCGGCACCATCCTGCTGGATGCGCGCAGCCTGCTGCTGGAGCCGTTCAGCTGGCAGGCGCTGAAGCGCGCGCTGTCGCAGCGCGAAGTGGCGATCGAGGACATCGCCCGCTTCGCCGGCTTCGCCACCACGGTCTCGCTGGAGCCCGACCCGATCCCGCTCGACATCAAGGTGATCCTATATGGCGAGCGCATCCTGTACTACATGCTGGCCGCCGCCGACCCGGACTTCGCGCAGCATTTCAAGGTGCTGGCTGATTTCGACGACGAGATCGACCGCTCCGCCGACAGCGAGGCGATGCTGGCGCGCATCATCGGCGCGCTCGCCAGCCGGGAAGGCCTGAAGCCGTTCGACCGCGAGGCGGTGGCGCGGCTGATCGAGCAGGCGGCACGGCTGGCCGACGACCAGGGCAAGCTGACGCTGGGCACCGAGAAAATCCGCGATCTGCTGGTGGAGGCGGCGTTCTGGGCCGGCGACGCCAAGCGCGAGGTGGTGAACCGCGCCGACGTGGACCGCGCCATCGACGAGCAGATACGCCGGGCGGCGCGGGTGCGCGAGCGCAGCGCGGAGATGATCCTGCGCGACATCGCGCTGATCGATACCACCGGCAGCCGCATCGGGCAGATCAACGGCCTGAGCGTGATGTCGCTCGGCGACTTCGCCTTCGGTCGGCCGACCCGCATCACCTGCCGCGTCCACCCCGGCGTCGGCCGGATACTGGACATCGAGCGCGAAGTGGAGCTGGGCGGGCCGCTGCACTCCAAGGGCGTACTGATCCTGTCGGGCTTCCTGGCCGGCCGCTACGCGCTGGATGCGCCGATCTCGCTGTCCGCCAGCCTGGTGTTCGAGCAGTCCTATGGCGGCGTCGACGGCGACAGCGCGTCCTCGACCGAGCTTTACGCACTGCTGTCGGCGCTGGCCGAGACGCCGCTGCGCCAGGACCTCGCGGTGACTGGATCGGTCAATCAGCTCGGTGAAATCCAGGCGATCGGCGGCGTGAACGATAAGATCGAGGGCTATTTCGAGATCTGCCAGGCGCGCGGACTGACCGGCGCGCAGGGCGTGATGATCCCGCAGGCGAACGTGCAGCATTTGATGCTGCGCGCCGATGTCGTCGCCGCCTGCGCGGATGGGCGTTTCGCGATCTATCCGGTGCGGGCGATCGATCAGGGCATCGCGCTGCTGACCGGCCGCGCGGCCGGCGAGCGCGGGACGGATGGCGCCTACCCGGAGGGCAGCATCAACCGCGCGGTCGAGGACCGGCTGCGGGCGTTCGCGAAATCCCGCCGGACGCTGGCGGGTGACGGCGCGGCGGGTGGCGGTGACGTGACATGAGCGCGGACGATGTGACCGCCTACCGCCGTATCATTCTCGATCTGTATCAGAGCTTTGCGAACCGGCGGGCGATGGCCCAGGCGGCCGAACTGGCGCGGCTGCTGCGCCTCGATCTGCTCGGTGTCTACATCGAGGACGAGGCGGTGCATGAACTGGCGGGCCTGCCGTTCGCGCGGGAATTGCGGCTGCCGTCGCACGAATGGGTTCTGGTCGATGCGGACCAGGTCGCCGCCGATTTCCGCCATGCCGCGACGACCGCCGAACGGATGCTGGCCGAGACCGCCGCCACCCTGGGGGTGGCCAGCGTCTTCCAGACCATGCGCGGCGATCCCGCCGAGGCCATCGCCGGGCTGCTGCGGGCGAGCGACATCATCGTGCTGACAGAACCCAGGACGCACGGCGAATTGCTGACCGGCGCCTTGGCGCAGTCCTGGCGCGCCGCGCTCGGCGCGGGGGCGAGCGTGCTGTTGCTGCCGCCGAAGGTGACGCGCCGGCGCGGGCCGGTGGCGGTGCTGGTGGCGGACCCGGAGGACCGGGGGCTGATCACCGCGGCGCGGATCGCGCTGGCGGCGGACGAAACGCTGCTGATCCTGCTGACCGGGTCCGACGCGACGCTGTGCGAGGCAGCCGTGCGGACCGCGCGCGCGATCGGTCTGCCGCAAGGCAGGGTCCGCACGCACATTGTCGCGGGCACCTCGGCGCAGAGCATCGTGCAAGGGCTGGCCCAGGCCAACGAGCGCCTGTTCGTGCTGTCATGCGATATGTTGAGCCAGGAGCACGCGGAAATCGTCACCCGTATCGCCGCCGCGCGCGGCGTGCCGGTGCTGCTGGTCGCGTGCCCCAGCGGTTAGGCGCGTCAGATGCAGTGGGTTCGGATCGGTGGGAAACCATTGAATTCCACGGATGCGTAACTGGCGGTGTAGGCGCCGGTGGAGAGGAAATCCACCCAATCGCCAGCGACCAGATCGAGCGGCAGCTCGTAGTGCGTGCGTTCGTAGATGATGTCGGTGCTGTCGCAGCTCGGCCCGGCCAGGATCACCCGCCCGGTCTCGCCACCGTCGCGCGAGGTGCGCAGACGGTAGCGGATCGCCTCGCCCTGGGTCTCCGCCAGACCATTGTAGCGGCCGACATCGAGATAGACCCATCTGGGACCGCCTGGATGCGGGCGCTCGGCGACCAGCACCACCCCTGCCCGCATCAGACCGGCGTCGCCGACCAGGTGGCGGCCCGGCTCCACCAGGATATGCGGACGCGCCGCGCCGAAATCGGCGGTAAGGGCTGTCTCGATCGTCTCGGCGTAGGCTGCCAGGTCGGGGATCAGCGTGCGATAGTTTGCCGGCAGGCCGCCGCCGAGATTGAGCAGGGACAGATCCACGCCATCGCGTGCGCAGGCGCGGAAAATTTCCGCCGCCTGGCCGATGGGTGCGATCCACTGGCGCGGATCGGTCTGCTGCGACCCGACATGGAACGAGACGCCCACGGGCCGCAGGCCGAGAGCGCGCGCGCGGAGCAGCAGCTCGATGGCGGTGTGCTGGTCGCAGCCGAATTTATGCGTCAGCGGCCATTCCGCGCCCTGATTGCGTACCAGCAGCCGGCAGAACACGCGCGCGCCCGGCGCGGCGCGGGACAGCTTGAGCAGTTCGGGGGCACTGTCGAAGGCGAACAGATCGATGCCGGCTGCATGGGCCGCCGCGATGTCGCGCTCGTGCTTGATGGTGTTGCCATAGGACAGGCGCGCCGCGGAAATCCCCAGCGCGCGGCAGCGCTCTATCTCACCGGGGCTGGCCAGATCGAAATTCGCGCCGAGATCGGCGAGCGCGGCGATGATGTGCGGTGCGGGATTGGCCTTGACGGCATAGAAGATCGACGCAGCGGGGAACTGCTTATGCAGCGCCATATAACGGGCGCGCACGATGTCCAGATCGACAACGATGCATGGCAAGGCCGGCCGCTCGACGGCGAGGAAACGGTCGATCCGCTCCGATGGATGTGTCGTGTCCATGGCTGGAGGCCCGCCTGCGTGGATAGTCGGCAGGACGCGTCGACATGACGCCCCAGATGCCAGGTCCAAAATCGGACCGGGGTAGAATCAGCAAAGGACAGGCCGGCTGTAACCGACCTGTCCCTCTGAATGCTTTAGGCCAGAAAGTCGATCTCAGGCGAGCTTGAGATTGGTGGCGGCAGCCTTGCCGCGCTCCATAACAACCTCGTAGCTGACCTTCTGATTCTCATCCAAGCCCCGCAGGCCGGCAGCCTGCACGGCGGTGATGTGGACGAACACATCCTTGCCACCATCCTGCGGCATGATGAAGCCGAAACCTTTGGTGGTGTTGAACCACTTGACCGTGCCAGTAGCCATAACTGCTTTACTCTCCGTCTGTTAGCGCCGCACGGGATCGCGCGACACATTAGCCAACCGGGCCTTTGGAACGTCTTGAGGCACCCGATAGGACGGAGGCGCAGCAAGGCTAGCAAAGGCTGTTGTGGAATTATTTTAGAAGCAACGCCGTCCCGATGTCAATGATCGCGGAGTCCCAGCAACGACTTTGTGCTCCGGCAGATTTTCATCGGCGTTTCAGCGCGCAATATTTCACACGCACGATCCTGCCCGAATGGCCAGCCAGGACCGCGCGCGGCTTCGGATCAGGCCGTCTTCTTCTTCGATGCCGGCCGCCCCACCGGGCGCTTCGGCTTCGCGTTCTTCGGCGCGGCCTTCTCCCCAGTTTCCGGCCCAGCCACTTTGCTGCCGGGCTTTCTGCCCAGCCCGTTGCTCTTGGCCAAGGCGGAGCGACGCGCGGCATAGTTCGGCGCGACCATCGGGTAAGAGGCCGGCAAACCCCATTTCTCACGATATTGCTCGGGCGTCAGCTGAAATGAGGTCATGAGATGACGCTTGAGCATTTTCAGCTTCTTGCCGTCCTCCAGACACACGATATGATCGGCGAAGACCGACTTCTTCACCGGCACCGCGGGGACAAGGACCTTCTCGACAGTCGACGGCGATTCAATTCCTGAAAGCGCACCGAACACCGCCTCTATCAGACCCGGCAAGGCCGCCGAATCGACATGGTTGTTCGATACATGGGCCGATACGATTTTAGTGGCGAGCGCGAGGACCGTGGAACGGTCGGCCTGATCGGACACTTGTTTATCCTATTTTACGTTGGAGAATGAGTGCTAAGCACTTATGCTGTTATAATGCAATCAAAATCGGCGAATTGTTAACAAGAATATAATCCGATCCAAGCAGAGCGGGTTTTTTCCTCGAACCGTCCAATGCAAATCGACGCAGCTACATGCAGGAAGTTGCTCTTGCGCTACATGTCAGCGAATTTCGCGCAAGCGATGGTTCATTCACTCCAATGTCGGGAACGGCTGCGCCACCTCGATCGCCCGCGCCGCGCGCAGCACCAGATCGTCGCGGTACTGCGCGGCGGCGATCTGCACCGAGCACGGCAGGCCGGCCTCGTTCAACCCCATCGGCACCGTGATCGCCGGCTGGCGCGTCAGGTTGAAGATGAAGGTCCAGGGCGCCCATTGCGTCCACAACGCCTCGACCGGATTGAGCGTCGGCGCGTCGGCCAATGGCGGTCCGTTCGGCACCGTCGGGCACAGCACAAGGTCGTAGCGCTGATGCAGCATTGCCATGGCGTGCCCGACGCTGGCGCGCAGCGCCTCGGCGCCGAGGAAATCAATCGCCGACATGCCGCCCTCGGCCGCCGCGACCTCCAGCAGGCCGGCATCGAGCAGGTGGCGATTTTCCGGGGGAACCAAGCCGACCAGCCGGGCCAGCGCCACGCCCCAGACCCGGCCGAATACCGCGCGCGTGTCGGGTAGATCGATGCTGGCCTGCTCGACCTCCGCCCCCGCCTCGGCCAGCAGGGTAGCGGCGGTTTCCACCGCCGCGACGCCGTCCGCATCCACCGGCGCATCGAAACCGGGGCGCGCCAGCACGCCCACGCGCAGCCCGGCGACGCCGGCCTCGATGCCGTCGCGCCAGTCGCGCCCGTCGTCGGGCACGCAGAACGGGTCGCGGACGTCGTAGCGGGCCAGGGCTGAGAACATCAGCGCGTTGTCACGCACCGTGCGCGTCATCGGCCCGGCGCAGGCAACGGCGGCGAATGCGCCGGCCGGCCATTGCGGGATGCGGCCATAGCTCGGCTTCAGCCCGACCAGCCCGCACCATGCGGCGGGAATACGGATCGAGCCGCCAGCATCGGTGCCGATATGCAGCGGCCCGAAACTCGCCGCCCCCGCCGCCCCCGCACCGGAGGACGAACCGCCCGGCGTATGGTCGGTGTTCCAGGGGTTGCGGGTAATGCCGTGCAACGGATTGTCGCCGGGGGATTTCCAGCCATATTCGGTGGTGGTGGTCTTGCCGATGATCACCGCGCCGGCCGATTTCAGCCCCAGCACCGCCGGCGCGTCGTCGGCGACGGGTGCGGGAGAGGTCAGGCGGGAGCCGCGACGGGTCGGGAAGCCCGCCATATCCAGCAGGTCCTTCACCGTGCATGGCACCCCGTCCAGAATGCCGATCGGCCGCCCGGCCCGCCAGCGCGCCTCGCTCTCCCCGGCCGCGACGATGGCGTGCGGGTTCATCACCGCAAAGGCATTCAGCAACGGATTGAGCCGCATCACCCGCTCGGTGACGGCCTTCAGCGCCTCGACCGGGCTCAGTGCGCGGCGGGCATAGAGGCCGAGCAGTTCCTCGGCCGACATCAAAGCGGGGTCAGTGGACATGTGCGGTTCCCGGCAAAAGGCGAAGACCCGCAGAATGAGCGCCCGGCCGCGCCGAGGAAACCCCGAATACGCGGCGGGGCGCGGTTCCCCTCCCCTACTCCTGCGCCACCGCCGAGGACCAGGGCGAGGCCGCGTCGCTGATCCCCGTCTTGGTGTCATCCGCGCCCTGCATCAGCAGGTTCGGGCAGGCGAAGTTGATCGGCAGCGTGCCATGCTCCACCACCTCCAGCTTGCCGTCCGCCGCCAGCGCGTCCAACACCTCGGCGGGCAGGCGCCGGTCGGCGGTGACCAGGTCGGGGCTGGACACGTCGATGCGCGGGTGGTGCGCCGCCCTGTCCAGGTCCATGCCGAAATCGGCGGCGAAGGTCATCGTCTGCAACACCGCCGCCATGATCCGCCGCCCGCCCGAGGCACCGGCGGCGATCCAGGGTCGCGCGCCGTCCTTCAGGATGATCGGCAGCATGTTGGTCAGTGGCCGCTTGCCCGGCGCGATCGCGTTCGGCGTGCCCGGCTGCGGGTCGAACCACATCATGCCGTTGTTCATCATCACGCCTGATCCCGGCAACATCATCCGGCTGCCCATCGAGGACAGCAGCGTGGTGGTCATCGAAATCATCGTGCCCTCGGCGTCGCAAACCGTCAGGTGCGTGGTGCAGCTTTCCGCCGCCCTCGGTTCGGCCTCGCCCAGCCCGGCGAGCCGCTCGGCGTAGGCGGCCTTCATCGCCCGCGCCAGCGCGACGTACCACGCCGCCGACGGCGCCGCGCCGCCATAGGGTGCCCCGGCCATTCCCTCCAGCACGCGCGCCAGCGTCGGCGCCGCGGTCAGCCCGCCGGAGAGCTGCAATGTCCGTCCGCGCCAGTTCACCTCGGTCGCCGGCAGCGTCCGCGCCTGGCAGTTCCGCAGGTCTTCCGCCGACAGCACGCCGCCCAGCCCGCGCATGTCGGCGGCGATGGAGGCGGCGATGTCGCCTTCGTACAGATCGCGCAGGCCCGCACGCTGCAACCGTTCCAGCGTCGCCGGCAGGTTGCCGAGCTGGAAGAACCCCGGCGCGCCCTGATAGGGCGGCACCGGCGGCAATCCGTTCGGCAGGTAGATGCGCGCGCTTTCCGGGTATAGCCGCAGCACCGACGCCGAACTCGCGACCTTCAGCGTGGTGAACCAATCCGCCGGCAGGCCGCGCCTGGCCAGCGCCACGGCGGGCGCCATCACCTCGCCGATCGGCAGCTTGCCCCACAGCTTGTGCATGTGCGCGTAGCCGGCAATGGCCGAGGGGATCACCACCGACAGCGGCCCATGCACGTTGATGTCGCCCTCGACCTCCGGCCAGGGGAACAGGTCCTGCTTCATGCGCCCGGTCAGCCTGTAGCGCGCGGGATCGACATCGCGCGGCGCCACCGGACCGAAATCCACCACCTCGGCGCGCGGCTGGCCGGCGCGATGCACCAGCGCGAAGCCGATGCCGCCCAGGCCCGAGTTCCACGGCTCGACCGCCGCCAGCGCCAGCGCCGTCGCCACCGCCGCGTCGATCGCGTTGCCCCCGGCATCCAGCACCGCGACGCCGGCCTCGGCGGCGGCCTTCACCTGGGAGACCACCATGCCACGCTTGCCCGTGGCCGATGGCTTGCCGAGCTGCCAGTTCTGCGTGACGTGCGTCGATGGCGTGTAGGTCATGCGATCCTCCTGTAACGGCGGCGAATGGTCGGACGGCATGGCCCGGACGTCAATCGAGCCCGCCTTACGACGGCATTGCACGAGGTCATGCCGGTGTGGGAGTTTCCCGCCAGAAACAGAAATTGCCGGAGGCAATACCAATGAGCGACCCGATCCCGTTCCGGCCCTACGCCGCCGGAACGCAGCCCAGCCTCGACTCGCCCGACTATCTCGGCACCCGCAAGCGCCATCCGCGGCACTCGCTGCACAAGCTGCCGCACACCATCACCGAGACCATCGGCCCCGCCTTCTCGCCCGCTTTGTTCCCGCCGATGGCGGATATGACGACAATCGACGGGCGGCGCGCGCTGGGCGAGCGGATCATCGTCGCCGGGCGCATCACCGACGAGGACGGACGGCCGGTGCCGAACACGATGGTGGAAATCTGGCAGGCCAACGCCACCGGCCGCTACCACCATCCGGCGGACCAGCACGACGCGCCGCTCGATCCGAATTTTTCCGGCGCCGGCCGGGTCTTCACCGACGCCGACGGGCGCTACAAGGTGCTGACCATCCGTCCCGGCGCCTATCCCTGGCCCAATCACAAGAATGCGTGGCGGCCGAGCCATATCCATTTCTCGTTCTTCGGCCCCGCCTTCGCCACCCGCCTCGTCACCCAGATGTATTTTCCGGGCGACCCGCTGCTGGCCTTCGATCCGATCTATAATGCCGTGCTGGACCAGGCCGCGCGCCAGCAGCTGGTGTCGGTGTTCGATTTCGACATCACCCAGCCGGATTACGCGCTCGGATTCCGTTTCGACGTCGTGTTGCGCGGGCGCGGCGCGACCCCGATGGAGCATTGACGCGATGACCGCCGCCACCGCCAGCCAGACCATCGGGCCATATTGGCACCTGATCGAAGACAAATCCTGGGCCGACCTGACGCGCTTCGGCGCCGAGGGCGAGCGCATCGTGTTGACCGGCGCCGTGATCGACGGCGACGGCGCGCCGTTTGCCGACGGCTGCGTCGAGATCTGGCAGGCCGACCCGCCCGCCTCCGACAGTTTCCCCGGCTTCGGGCGCAGCGTCATCGACCGCTATGGCAACTACCATCTGGTCACCATGAAACCCGGCCCGGTGCCCGGACGCGGCAATGCCCAGCAGGCGCCGCACATCGCCATCTGCATTCTCGGCCGTGGCCTGATGCACCATCTGGTGACGCGCGCCTATTTCGATGGCGAGACGCTGAACGCGACCGACCCGCTGCTGACCTCGATCGAGGAGCCGGCGCGGCGCGCCACCCTGATCGCCAGGAACGACGCCCCCGGCGTCTGGCGGCTGGACATCCGCCTGCAAGGTGGTAACGAAACCGTCTTCCTCGACATCTGAAACCGGAATCCCAATGCCAATCAATCCCGCCGACGGCCCGATCCTGGGCACGCTCTATGGCAGCGATGCCATGCGTGCCGTGTTCGACGAACAGACCTATTTCCAGCGCATGCTGGACGTGGAGGCCGCGCTCGCCCGGGTGCAGGCGCGGCTCGGGATCATCCCGGCCGACGCCGCCGATGCGATCGTCGCCGCCGCGAAGTTCGAGAATCTCGATGTCGCCGAACTCGCCGCCAGCGCGCGCAATGTGGGCTACCCGGTCATCGAGATGGTCACCGGCCTGTCGCGCGCCGCCGGCGCGGCGGGGGCCTGGACGCACTGGGGCGCGACGACGCAGGACATCATGGACACCGCGACGGTGCTCCAGTCACGCGACGGGCTGGCTCTGGTGCGCGCCGAGCTGCTCGCCATCGTCGGAGCACTCGCGGCCCAGGCGGAGCGGCATCGCCACACGGTCATGGCGGGGCGCACCCATTTGCAGCACGCGCTGCCCACCACGTTCGGCCTGAAATGCGTGCTCTGGCTACAGCCGTTGATCGCCCATGTCCAACGTATCGACCAGCTTCGTCCGCGGCTGGAACAGGTCAGTTTCGGCGGCGCCGCCGGCACGCTGGCCTCGCTCGGCGATCAGGGCATCGCGGTCATGGAGGCGCTGGCGGCGGAACTCGGCCTGTCCGCCCCGCTGGCGCCCTGGCATGTCTGCCGCGACGGTCTGGCCGAGACGGTCGGGCTGCTCGGGCTGATCTGCGGCAGCCTGACCAAGATCGCCACCGACACCATCCTGCTGGCGCAGACCGAAGTGGGCGAGATGACCGAGCCCTACGTGGACGGTCGCGGTTCTTCCTCCACCATGCCGCAGAAGCGCAATCCGATCGCCTCCGAATACATCCACGCCGCCGCGCGCACCGTTCAGGCGATGGTGCCGGTGATGCAGGGCGCGATGGCGCAGGACCACGAGCGCGCCACCGGCCCATGGCAGGCGGAGATGCTGGCCTTGCCGCAATCCTTCGTGCTGACCCATGGCGCGCTGCTGCACGCGCGGTCGATCGCCGAGGGCATGACGGTCGATCCGGCCCGCATGCGGCGCAACCTGGACGCCACCGGCGGGCAGATCGTCGCCGAGGCGGTAATGATGGGGCTCGCCCCGCATCTGGGCCGGCTGGAAGCGCATCATCTGGTCAAGCACGCCTGCGACACCGCGCTGGCCGAGCGCATCACCCTGGCCGAGGCGCTGGCGCGCGAGCCCGCCGTGTCCGGCCGGCTCGACCGGGCGGCGATCGAGCGGCTGACCGACCCGGCGGCCTATCTGGGCAGCAGTCAGGCCTTCATCGACCGGGTCCTGGCGGCGGCCCGCGCTATTTTTTAAGACGACTGTATCGTTTGATTGCATAACCGCCGCGCACCACATACTCTCGCGTCACAAGCAAACGGGGTTAACCCGAACTGGTCCAGGGTCACGGACAACCGGGCTATTCCGGTTACGCAAGGGAGAGTAACGCATGAAAGCCTCAGGTCGGCTAACGCGACGCAATGCCCTCAAGCTGGGTGCGGCTACGGCCGCGCTGCCATTGGTGCATATCCGGACGGCCGGAGCCGCCGGGAAGCTGTCCTTCGGTTTCTGGGATCACTGGGTGCCGCAGGGCAACGATGTGATGCAGAAGCAAGTGGCAGCCTGGGCCGACAAGAACAAGGTCGAGGTTCAGTGCGATTTCATCACCACCAACGGCAACAAGCTGCTGCTGACCACCGCGGCGGAGGACCAGGCCAAGACCGGCCACGACGTCGTGACCTTCCTGCAATGGGACGCGCTGAACCACGCCGATTCGCTTGAGCCGATGGACGACGTGATGAAACGCCTCACCGACGCCTACGGCCCGGTGAACGACATCTGCGGCTATGTCGGCAAGGCGAAGGACCATTGGCTCGGCGTTCCATCCAGTTCGGGCGCCCAGAACAAAGGCCCGTGCGGGCGCATCTCCGTGCTGAAGGACGCCGCCGGGCTGGATGTGGTGGCGATGTTCCCGGCGCGCGACGAGCACACCGCCGCCGCCGACAACTGGACCTACGAGGCCATGCTGAAGGCGGCCGAGGCGTGCCAGAAGGTTGGCATGACCTTCGGCATCGGGCTTGGCCAGACCGGCGATTCCGTCGACACCGCAGGCTCGATGTTCGCGGCCTTCGGCGCCGAATTGGTCAATGCCAAGGGCGAGATCGCCATCAAGTCCGACAATGTCCGCCAGGTGCTGGAATACGGCCAGAAGTGGGTGAAGTTCCTGCCGGCGGACGCGGTGAGCTACGACGACGCCTCCAACAACCGGGCGCTGATTTCGGGCAAGAGCGCGCTGATCTGGAACCCGCCGTCCGCCTGGGCGGTCGCCAAGCGCGATGCGCCGGCGGTGGCGGCGGATTGCTGGACCTTCCCGGCGCCGGCCGGGCCGAAGGGCCGGTTCATGCCGTATGTGCCGTTCTTCTGGGGCCTGTGGAAGTTCAGCAAGAACAAGTCCGCGGCGAAGGATCTGATCGAGTATCTGAGCCAGCGCCCGCAGGTGGAAGCGCGCTGCACCGCGGTGGACGGCTACGATCTGCCGCCGTTCGAGAGCATGATCGACTTCCCGGTGTGGGACAATGTCGGGCCGCCGAAAGGCACCGTCTACAACTATCCGATCCGCAAGTCGGCCCAGGAGAAGGCGCATATCGCGGCTTTCCCGGCACCGCCCGACATCGCGGTGCAGATCTATAACCGTGCCACGATGCCGACGATGCTGGCCAAGCTGCAAAGCGGCCAGACGATCCCGCAGGTCATCGCCTGGGCCACCAACGAGCTGGAAGGCTTCACCCGCTGATCCGACGGCGCGGACCGTGCCCGGCACGGTCCGCATCCCCGGCAATGGCGAGAGAAGGAGGATGACGATGGCCGACGGCACCAGCGTTCCCGCCGATCTCATGGGGCGAGCAATGAGCCGTGCCCGGCGCTCGAATGGCATGCAGAAATTCATGCGCAACCGTTCGACCATCGCCTTCCTGATGGCGCTGCCGTTGATCCTCCTGATCTTCTGTCTGGTGCTCTACCCGGCGGTCTACGCGATCTATCTGGCCATGCTGAACAAGCGCATGACCCAGTTCGTCTGGTTCGACAATTTCGTCTATCTGCTCAACCGCAACACCTTCCGGCTGGTGATCTTCCAAAGCTGCCTGTTCGCCGTCACCGCGGTGATCCTGAAGGCGCTGCTGGGCTTCATGCTGGCCCATCTGATGCACAACATCTCCGGCAGGAACCAGCGCATCTGGCGCGGGTTGCTGCTCGTGCCATGGGTGATCCCGCTGGCGCTGTCGACATTGACCTGGTGGTGGATGTTCGATCCGTCCTACTCGGCGTTCAACTGGCTGTTGAACCGGATCGGGCTTGACTCCGTGCCGTGGCTCGGCGTCGGCTGGACGGCGCGGGCCTGCACGATCCTGGTGAATGTCTGGTTCGGCACGCCGTTCTTCATGATCATGTATATGGCCGCATTGAAATCGGTGCCCGAGCAGCTCTATGAAGCCGCCGACATCGACGGCGCCAGTCGGTTGCAGAAGCTGTTCTTCGTCACGTTGCCGATGATGCGCAACATCATCTCCATCACCGTGCTGTTCAGCCTGATCGTCACCTTTGCCGACTTCGACATCGTCCGCATTCTGACCGCCGGCGGGCCGCAGGACATGACGCATGTCTTCGCCACCTACGCCTTCCAGGTCGGCATCCAGTCGGGCGACATCCCGCTTGGCGCCTCGATCAGCCTGTTTATGCTGCCAATCCTGGCGGTTGCCGCGTATTTCGTCCTGCGTGGCGTCAACAAGCGCACACAGGAGATCGCGGCATGAGCGCCACCAGCACGACGATCGCGCCGGGCGCGCGGCCGCACCGCGCCAGCCTGCACCGCCAGCGCATGTGGGCATTGTGGGGCAGCTACGCCGCCCTCAGCGTGTTCGTGGTGATGTTCCTGGTTCCGCCGTTCTACACGGTGATCACCAGCCTGAAATCGTCGGCCGAGATGTCCGCCCAGGCCGGCAATCCCTGGGTGGTGCAGCACCCGACGCTGGAGAACTTCACCTATCTGCTCAGCTACCCGAACTTCCAGCAATTCTTCATCAATTCCGTGGAAGTGACGGTGCTGGTGGTGGTCGTCACCATGGTGATCTCTGTGCTGGCCGCCTTCAGCCTGTCACGGATGGGTTTCTGGGGCAGCCAGACGCTGGCCACCGGCGTGTTCCTGACCTACCTGATCCCGGCCTCGCTGCTGTTCATCCCGCTGTTTCAGATCGTCGGCTCGGTCGGGCTGATCAACAACGTCTTCTGCCTGGTGCTGCTGTTCCCGACGCTGTCGGTGCCGTTCTGCACCTGGATCATGATCGGCTATTTCAGTTCCATCCCGAAGGAACTGGACGAGGCGGCGCTGATCGACGGGGCGGGCTACCTGCAAATGCTATGGAGGATCTTCATCCCGGTGGCGATGCCCGGCATCATCGCGGCGACGATCTTCGCCTTCACCGTAAGCTGGGGCAGCTTCCTGTATCCGCTGGCCTATCTCTACACGACCAACCAGATGGTGCTGACGGTCGGCATCGTCAGCGACCTTATCCGCGGCGACGTGTTCCAGTGGGGCAAGATCATGGCCGCCTGCGTGTTGGCCGCCGCCCCGCCGATCGTCATTTACGCTTTCCTTATGGACTACTATATCGCAGGACTGACAGCCGGCGCCACGAAAGGCTAATCCCACATGCGCATGACAAAGGGACACCAAGACAATGGCTGAAGTTTCGATCCGCAAGGTCGTCAAGCAGTACGACGGCGACGTCCAGGCGGTGAAGGGCATCGACCTCGAGATCGCCGACCAGGAATTCGTGGTGCTCGTCGGCCCTTCGGGCTGCGGCAAATCCACCACGCTGCGCATGATCGC
>PKWQ01000095.1 GCA_003133265.1 Acetobacteraceae bacterium | reverse complement strand
ACCAGGGTGCCGCCCTCGCGCGCCATCAGCGGGAAGACGTGGCCCGGCGTGGTGATGTCGTCGCGGCCGCATTCCATGTTGATCGCCACCGCGACGGTATGCGCGCGATCGGCGGCGGAGATGCCGGTGGTCACGCCCTCGCGCGCCTCGATGGACACGGTGAAGGCGGTCTGGTGACGGGTGCCGTTCGACTGGCTCATCAGCGGCAGGCCGAGCTGCTCCACCCGGTGCGGGGTCATCGCCAGGCAGATCAGGCCACGGGCGAAGCGCGCCATGAAATTGATCGCGTCGGGCGTGGCGAACTGCGCCGGCACGATCAGGTCGCCCTCGTTTTCCCGGTCCTCGTCATCGACCAGGATGAACATCCGGCCGTTGCGCGCCTCCTCGATCACCTCCTCGGCGCTGGCCAGATATTGCGACAACTCGATGGTCTTTAGCTTATGCATCATTTGAACTCCGCCAGCCGCGCCACATAGCGGGCCAGCATGTCTATCTCGATATTCACCGCATCCCCCGGCTTCAGGCCGCCGAAGCTCGTCACCGAGGCGGTATGCGGGATGATGTTCACCCCGAAGCTGTCCTGATCCACGTCGTTCACCGTCAGCGATACCCCATCGATCGCCACGCTGCCCTTCCGCGCGATGAAGCGCGCCAGATCGCGCGGCACCCGGAAGCGCCAGCGGGTCGACTCGTTCTCCGGCGTGGCGGAAACCGCCTCGCCCAGCCCATCCACATGGCCCGAGACGATGTGCCCGCCAAGCTCGTCGCCGAGTTTCAGCGAGCGTTCCAGGTTCACCCGCGCGCCAACCGTCCAGCGCCCGAGCGTGGTATGCGCCAGCGTCTCGGCGGAAACCTGCACCGCGAACCAGTCGGCGCCGCGCTCGATCACGGTGAGGCAGCAACCGGAACAGGCGATGGAGGCGCCGATATCGACCATACCCATATCGCCCCACGGCGCGGCGATCACAAGGCGCATGTCCTGGCCGCCGCCGATCGGGACAATCTCGCGCACGGTGCCGAGCGCGGTGACGATGCCGGTAAACATTCTCAGGCAGCCTTCTCGAATTCGCTCAGCATGTCGGCGCCGAGCGGCACGACGCGACGGCAGACGAAACGCGGCATGTCGGACAGAAGCGCGACGCCGAAGCCCTGCGCCGCCGGCCAGCCGTCGCCGCCCATCACGGCGGGCGCGTGGAACCAGGCGATCCGGTCCACCAGATCGTCACGCAGCAGCGCCGCCGCAATCTGTCCACCGCCTTCGACCAGCAGGCGCGTGATGCCGGCCTCGGCCAGCGCCGTCAGGCCCTGCTTCAGATCGATTCCCGCCGCCGCGCCCGCCACCTCGATCACCCGCGCGCCGGCCTCGGCGACCGCGGCGGCGCGGGCCGGATCGGTGCCCGAGCGAACCAGGAACCAGCTCGGCGCCTCGCCCGCCGTGCGGACCAGCTTCGCGGTCAGCGGCGTGCGCAGATGGCTGTCGACCACCACGCGCACCACCGGGGAGGCACGAAAACCGGGAATGCGGCAGGTCAGCTCCGGATCGTCGGCCAGCACGGTGCCGACGCCGACCAGCACCGCGTCGGCATGCCCGCGCAGCGCGTGCGCCGCGCGGCGAGCCGGCGGCCCGGTGATCCACTGGCTCTCTCCGGCGTGGGTGGCAATGCGGCCGTCGAGGGTGGTGGCGAGCTTGAGCGTCACCAGCGGCCGGCCGCGCAGGGTGCGGCTGGTGAAGCCGGCGAGCACCTCCGCCGCCTCCGCCGCCAGCAACCCTTCCTCGACCACGATGCCGGCCTCGCGCAGCCTGTCGCAGCCCTTGCCGTTCACCCGCGGGTCCGGGTCGCACACCGCGACCACCACGCGCGCCACGTCGGCGGCGATCAGCGCATCGGTGCAGGGCGGCGTGCGACCCCAGTGGCAGCAGGGCTCCAGCGTGACATAGACGGTCGCGCCGAGCGCGGCCTCGCCGGCCATCGCCAGCGCCGTCGGCTCGGCATGCGGCCGTCCGCCCGGCGCGGTGACGGCACGGCCGACCACGCGCCCATCCTTCACCACCACGCAACCGACCGAGGGATTGGGCCAGGTGCCGCCCAGCCCGCGCCGCGCCAGGGCAAGCGCCGAGCGCATGTGGGATTCGTCCTCCCCGGCGGCGGATGCGCTGGCCATTTGGGTCTAGGCGCTCTCGCCCAGAGAGCCAAGAAATGCCTCGAAGTCCTTGGCTTCACGGAAATTCCGGTAGACGCTGGCGAAACGCACATACGCGACCGGATCGACTTCCTTCAGCGTCTCCATCACCAGCTCGCCGATCTGCTTGCNNCGATGCGCTCGATCCGCTCCTCCTGGACCGGGCGCTTGCGCAGCGCGATGCGAATCGAGCGCGCCAGCTTGTCGCGGTCGAACGGCACGCGCCGTCCGTCGGTCTTGACCACGATCAGCTCGCGCAGCTGCACCCGCTCGATGGTGGTGAAGCGCTGGCCGCAATTGGGGCAGAACCGCCGGCGACGGATCGCCGAGCCGTCATCGCTGGGACGGCTGTCCTTAACCTGCGTGTCGTCATGGCCGCAGAACGGGCAATGCATCGGGCGCTACCGGCCGGGGTAGATCGGGAACCGGGCGCANNCGATCTCGCGAAACTCGGCGAGCCCGAAGCCGCGCGAGGTGGCGGCGGGGCTGCCGAGGCGGATGCCGGAGGTAATCGCCGGCTTCGCCGGGTCGAACGGGATGGCGTTCTTGTTCGCGGTCATGTGGGCGCGCTCCAGGCTCGCCTCGGTCGCCTTGCCGGT
>PKWQ01000143.1 GCA_003133265.1 Acetobacteraceae bacterium | reverse complement strand
CCACCAGCGCGCTCGACCCCGAACTGGTCGGCAGCGTGCTGGGGGTGATGCGGGAACTGCGCGAGAGCGGGATGACCATGGTGGTGGTCTCGCACGAGATGGGCTTCGCCCGCGCCGCCGCCGACAGGGTGGTGTTCATGGATCACGGCCTGATCGTCGAGGAAGGCCCGCCGACCAGGATTTTCGGCGCGCCGGAACACGAGCGCACCCGCGCCTTCATCGGCCAGATCGAGCGGCACTGATGGATTCCGGCGCCGCTTCAGCGTGGGACAGATTCGCCTTCGTCTTCCTGAATGCCAAGGTGATCGGCAAATACTGGCCCGACATCGTCGCTGGCTTCTTCACCACGGTGGGGTTGGCGGGCCTGGTGGTGATCTGCGGCCTGATCGCCGGGCTGGCACTGGCGCTGCTGCGCAGCCTCGGCATCCGCCCGTTGAACTGGCTGATCATCTTCACGGTCGATCTGTTCCGCGCCCTGCCGCCGCTGGTCATCATCGTGCTGTTCTATTTCGGGCTGCCGGCGCTCGGCATCTCGATGTCGGGCTTCGTTTCCAGCTGGGCCGCCCTGACGCTGGTGCTGATGGCGTTCTCGGAGGAAATCTTCTGGGCCGGCATCACCTCGATACCGAAAGGCCAATGGGAAGCGGCGCGCTCCACCGGCCTCGGCTTCGGACAGACGATGCGCTACGTGGTGCTGCCGCAGGCGCTGCGCATCACCGTCCCGCCGCTGACCAACCGCACCATCGCCATCACCAAGGGCACCGCGCTGGGCTCGGTCGTCGGCGTGGCGGAGATCCTGTCGCAGGCATCCTCCGCCGTCTCGTTCAGCTCCAACCCATCGCCGCTGACATTGGGCGCCGCCGCGTATCTGGTGCTGTTCCTGCCGGTGGTGCTGCTGGGCCGCTGGATCGAGACGCGATTCGCCTGGAAGCGATAAGCCAGCCAGGGCGGCGGCTTGGTGCGAGAGGGGGGATTCGAACCCCCATGACTTTCATCGGTCGATTTTGAGTCGACTTAGACTATCTGTAAGTCTTTGATTTTGCAATTTTATTTTCGAAAAATCCTGTGTATGTGTAAGATACTGTGGAAAAATCCGCAATTTTCGCGTTCCTTGTGCACTCCCGTAGGGGACTTGCGCCCCGACCACCAAGAGGCCGAACGGCCTCGCCCTGGGCGAACGCCCGCTTTGGTCCGGTGAATTTGGCAGGAGTTGCCGTGCCGCGGCGGGTGGGAATGAACCGGCTGTAACGGCCCTGCAGCCACAAATAAGGCGGCAAGCAAGAGGACAGAGCGTCCTCCTCTATGGCGTGACCCCCTCCTGCTGCATCCGTGACGGCGGCAAGGCTTACCACGGCGACATCGGTTCCCTGCACCAGCAGGGGGCGCTGAACTGCACGTCATGCCGCTGCCGCGGTGAGTCGATTTGGGTTGCGAATCGGTCACGCACCTGCGTACAAGGACAGCTTGCTCTCTGGCGATTGGCGCCACGACGGTCGGCTTGTCCGGCGCGACGTGGGGCGAATGCAGCGGCACGGCGACGGCCTCGGTCGTCACTGGGCACGTTCGGAATGGACCGTTAGGCACCTCCGCAGGGAACAGACCTGACCTGTCCGACGAACGGCGCGCCATAACCTTTAGCTTCTCTGGTTCCTGTTGGGTGGCTAGTCGCATTTTGTTATCGGGCGGGGCGGGGGCTGGGAGGCTCGCGACGAAACACTTGCCGCGACGGGCAAAAAGGCTAGCCTGAGCGATGGAGGTGGATGATGCGCGGGACATGCAAAAACGTGCCAACTCGGCACGCCCTAATCGGCGGCGTTCCTATCGAGCGCTACTGACGGGACTGGCTCTGGCGATTGGCGCCACGACGGTCGGCTTGTCCGGCGCGACGTGGGGCGAATGCAGCGGCACGGCGACGGCCTCGGTCGTCACTGGGCACGTTCGGAATGGACCGTTAGGCACCTCCGCAGGGAACAGACAGCGTCGGCGGGTGGGGTTAACCACAGGACCCGGAAGACGCTATGGCTTCACCTCTCCTTACGCAGGTCCGCAGTCTCCGATGCTTGGAGGCTGCTTGGCGTAGCGTCCGAACAAATGGCCTCGCATCGAAGTCGAACGCCGTCCAAAAAGAAATTCAAGCATTCGACGAAGATCCTGCCAGAAATCTTCGTTCGCTCAAGTCGCGTCTTGGCCACGGCAGCTTCAAATTCCCGCCGGCGCGCGGTGTCCCTATCCCCAAGCCCGGGAAAAAAGACATTAGACCGATCGTGCTTGCTGATGTCGAGACGCGCATCGTACAGCGCGCGATCCTGGATGTTCTGCAAGGGATCGATGCCTTGCAGCCGTTTTTCCGTAACCCGTATAGCTTCGGCGGAATCAAACGGCGGAAGGATGAACCCCTGGCTGCCGTTCCTGCCGCCATCAAGGCAGCCCTTGATGCCATTGGCAGCGGTGCGCGATATATCGCATGCGCTGATATCTCGGCGTTCTTCACCCGCATCTCAAAGAGCACCGTGAGCGACATCGTCGGGGACGCAGTCGCCGATGCAGAGTTCATGGTCTTTTTCCGCCAGGCAATTCATGTCGAACTGAGCAACCTCGCTCGCCTCCGCGAACACGCCAATCGATTTCCGACGGAGGACATAGGTGTTGCGCAGGGAAGCGCACTGTCGCCACTGCTTGGCAACATCATCCTGGCCGATTTCGACAGGCAGATGAACGAAGGCGATTGCCGGTGCATTCGCTATATTGATGACTTCATCGTCCTGGGTCCCTCCGACAGCGCAGTAATGGCACGCCTCCGTTTGGCGAAGCGAATTCTTGGCGCGCTCGGCATGGCATTCGCGTTGGACAAGACTTCACCACACGCGATCCCCGTGACTGGCAGCTTCCAGTTTCTCGGGATCGAGCTCCACAACGGTCTGATCCGCCCGGCCAGCAAAGCGCGCACGAAATTTCTGACCTCACTGCGCGCGACGTTCGAGCAAGGCCGCAAGGCGCTCATCGGCTTTCGTAACGGCCAGCCCTTACCGAAGGCGGAGGCTCTTCTCGGCACATTGAAGAAAGCTGACGGCATGATTCAGGGCTGGGGCAAGCACTACAGGTTTTGTAATGATCAGCGGTGCTTCGAAAATCTCGACCACGAAGTCGGACAGCTCATTCGCGACTACCTCGGGTTCTATGGTGAAGAGCGACGCAACACTACGGCCGCTCGCGCTCCGGCGATGCTAGGTGTCGAAATGCTGGGCTCGATCGAGCGAACCCCGTTTGAATGGCCAAAGTCTCTCACACCTCGCGCCGCCTAGACGGACCGTCCCTGTTGGATATCTTTGGTAACTATATGATACTTATATGTATTTTCCAGAAGAATAATCGGTTCCTGAATAATCGGTTCCGAAAAACAGCCCTAAATAATGCCCTAGGATTCCACCTTATCCAGTGAAAAATGGCCAAAAGTGCCCTAACCACGTCACGTGCGCGAGGGGCAGCGGCTGAATCCAAGGAAAAGAGACCGATATCAAAGCCCTTGAAATTGGGTAACCTTTGTGTTACCTTATGTGATGATTGAACTGCGCTACTACCTTGCCAGAGGCGGGGAAAGCCCTTTTGAGCAGTGGTTTTCCGGGCTGGATACAGCGGCGGCGGCCAAGGTGTCCGTCAGCTTGGCGCGACTTGAACAGGGCAATTTTTCGAGGGTGGAGACGGTCGGTGAAGGTGTTCTCGAGTACCGGATCGATTGGGGACCGGGATATCGCGTCTATTTCGGTCGGGATGGGGACACACTGGTGATCCTGCTGACGGGCGGTACAAAGAAGCGTCAGCAACGGGACATCGAGACGGCCAGAGAAAACTGGAACGACTACAAACGGCGGCGGCCGAAAACGTGATGAACGGAGGTCAGAGATGGCATTGACGAGAAGCTTCAAGGATCTGGTGCAGAGCCGCGTTGCGCGTGATCCCGATTTCGCGGCTGCCCTGCTGCGCGAAGGGATTGACACAATGCTGACTGGCGATCTGGAAACCGGCAAGGCGATCCTGCGCGACTACATCAAAGCGACTGTCGGCTTTGAGAAACTTGGCGAAGCCACAGACACGCCATCGAAGAGCCTGATCCGCATGTTCGGTCCCCGTGGCAATCCTCAGGCGCGCAATCTCTTCGATGTCCTCGGCTATCTGCAAAAACAAGCCGGCGTTGAACTGCATGTCACGCCAGACACGCGGTGACAGGACGGATACAGGATCACCGGAAGTATGTTCTGATCGTATGTCGACAGCGGCCAGCGCTCATACCGACGGGGAGCGTCGGCCAAAAACCAGGAGGTCGCTATGTCCGTTCAGTTCATGACCGACGATCCCGCGAAGCTTCTGCGCGATTTCAAGAAGAAGATTAAGGACGGCGACATAGACACATGGAAATACGATGACGCCGGTGATTTCACGCACACCCCGGACCAGTGGATTCATAGGGCCTGGCTAAAGCCAGCCATCGAATCCGATCGGCTAAGGCTCAACATTATCAGGAGCAAGCAATACGATTTCACCTGGGCAATCTACGGTGTTTATCACGGCCGCTTCATCGAGAGCATGCTGGCACATTGTCAAGGCCTGTTTACCGTAGGGCGCGCGACGGCCAAGCCCGGGACGGCAGACGCGGACCCTATCGATTGAGAAGGCTTCCTCTTGCGCTCCGCCGCCGGCGGCATTGGCACACCGACATCCGCTAGGCCGAGCGTGTCCCGAAAACGATCCTTTGCCGGACAAATCCAGAAACAGCCTGTATCAATAACTTGCGTGTCCGGTAATTTTGTCCGGAAACGCCCCGCGCGGGGCGGCTCGCTTGCCCCAAAGCGCGCCCATTTTCAGGACGCTCCGACTTCCCATATTGGCGCTTGCGCAGCTCTGACAGCGCAGCGGGGTCGCGTGCGAACGCAAGCTATAGATGAGTGCTCAGGCGCATTCAGATATTGGCCGACGGCCAGAGCGTCACGGCGCAAGATGCCCAACTCTGGGCCGCCGGTCGCGGGCAGGTGTTCCGGCAGATGGCGGGGGGACCGAAGATAGAGGTGGCCTACTGATGGCACGCCGCGCGGCGCCGACGACCGAGCCACGCTCCGTCCAAGTCAAAACTTGGCGGATTTACACAAAAGAGGAGCTTCTCGCATATGTCGAGACGCTCCAAGCAAAGTATTCAACTAGCGCAAAGCGGGGGAAGGGGAAGAAGCGAGGGGACATTCTTGCTATTCGCGATAAAATTTCGACCGTCGATATGTATTGCTATCTCAAGGCGAGGTTCGGGGAGCCGAACGGATTTCAGACCTTCCTCGCGAAGGACGATAGCGACAACTGGATACACTGGGATTACAACCTGAAGGCCGGGTGCGCGGACCTCCACATCTCAGGAATGTCCCGGGAAACCCACATTATGACTTCAGAGAGCCTATCCGACGAGCAATGGCGCGATCTCGTCGTCAACATCAAAGCGGACTTCGCGCGCATCGGGCGAGAGAAGTCGAACGTGCTGAAGTCCCTCGAAAAGTGGGCGGTCTTCCAGAACAAGTTTGTCGAGATTGCGAACGCATGCGCCGGTAAGCACGCCATCATCGCCGATTTTCTCGCCAACAAGCCGGGATATTTTTCTCTGAAGGCCAAGAGCAAGCGCGACGGTGCGTCATGGGCCAAGGAGATGAGCGAGCGAAACAAGCTTCGCGCGGATATGGCTCAGGCCTGCCTCGAACTCTCTCTGCTTACGCCCGTCATGGCCGAGGCGTTCATCAACATGACGATCCTGATGCTGTGCAAGCCGGAGATCAGAGAAAACAACCGTCAGTTCGAGGTCTTTATCAGGTCGCAGATCGACGCCAAAATATTCGACCTGCCCTATAAGTGCATCGGCTTCCTTTCCGGCATAGACCCCGCGTCGCCCGCGTTCGTCAACTTCAAGCGGGTTATGGACAAGAGGAACCACGAAATCCACGGAAACATCGACCCGGAACGCGAGAAGATCGAGGTCGTCTATTTCGATAACAAGCGCCCTCTGTTCGTAGAAACCGGCGACCATATCGGCAAGTTCATCGAATCGATCGAAAGGCAGGCTCAGCCGGATGTCATCGTCAGTGATTACGAGAATACGCACGAATTTCTGGCTTCGATCGTCTCGTGCCTCCAGAGAGACCTTCAGCCCGGTTTCTGGAGAATTATGGACGACACGCATCCCGGCTACGACGCAAAACGGAGGAAGACGGGCGCTCTGTTTTCTGGACATGTATTCACTGGAAGCTTTGAAGGATTGAAATACGACAGCGACCTGGCCGTGGCTTGGTGAAGGACGCCTATATCACCCTAGCCCCGGCGGCGGGGGCAGCGGTTTAGCCCAACACGTTTTACGCTCACCGGCGCGGATTCCAGCTGTGGAGCCCTCGCGATGAGGCCCGTGCGCCGCGCCGCCAAGCGTAAAACGCTATACGTTCTGCGGCGTCGAGACGACAGCCGAGGGTATCCCGGAATCGACCCGGTTTCAGGCTCAGCCCTTCATGCCGCGCAGGACACGCTCGCCAATGTAGGAGGACAGGCGAACGTAGCGACGGGCTCCCAACCGCGCGCCGGCAACATCAGCCCCGATGAAAGCCGCGAAAGCCGAGGCGGTCACGCGCGTGGTGGCATGGCAATTGACGCAGGAAGTGGAACGTCAGGGCATGACCAAGGCGACGCTCGCCGAAAAGATGCACACCAGCCGCGCCCAAGTCGATCGTATCCTCAAGGCCAAGGTAAACAGAGGTGGCTGGCCAAATTTGGACAGTTCGATAAGTGGAATTTCTGCCTGAAAGCGGCGAGGATGCCGCGTATCAGGAGCGACCATGACAAGACGCACACGCCGGACCCATTCTCCGGCATTCAAGGCCAAGGTGGCGTTGGCCGCCATCAAAGGCGAGAAGACGCTTGCCGAACTTGCACAGCAATATGACGTCCACCCAAACCAGATCACGGCTTGGAAGGCCGCCTTGGTTGATGGCGCCGCAGGTGTATTCGGGTCCGGCACTGCGGGGCTCGAAGCAGCGCCGGCGGTGGATTTGAAGGTGCTGCACGCCAAGATCGGCGAGTTGGCGCTGGAGAACGATTTTTTGGCCGGTGCGCTCAGCAAGGCCGGCCTGCTGAGCGCAAAGCGATGATCAACCGGGGCCACGATCTGCCGCTTGTGCGGCAGGCGGAACTGCTCAAGCTCAGCCGCAGCAGCCTCTATTATGAGCCCCGGCCCGTGCCGGCGGCCGAGCTTGCGACCATGCGACGGATCGACGCGCTACACCTGGACTACCCGTTCGCGGGTAGCCGGATGCTGCGTGATCTGTTGCGCGGCGAGGGCATCGCGATCGGTCGGGAGCGGGTGGCCGCGATGATGCGGCGCATGGGCATTGAGGCGCTGTATCGGCGGCCGAACACGTCCAAGCCCGCGCCGGGACACAAGATCTACCCGTATCTGCTGCGCGGTCTGGCGGTGGAGCGGCCGAACCAGGTGTGGGCGATGGACATCACCTACATTCCGATGGCACGCGGCTTTGTCTATCTGGCGGCGGTGGTGGACTGGTTCAGCCGGCGGGTTCTGGCCTGGCGGCTGTCGATCACGATGGAGGTCGAGTTCTGCCTTGAGGCGGTCGAGGAGGCGTTCGCCAGACACGGTAGGCCAGAGATTTTCAACACCGACCAGGGCAGTCAGTTCACCAGCGCCGCATTCACTGGCTTGCTGTTGGAGAACGCCATCGCGATCAGCATGGATGGCCGCGGTGCCTGGCGCGATAACGTGTTCGTCGAGCGGCTGTGGCGGTCGGTCAAATACGAAGAAGTTGTGTGCTGTGAACGCCTTGTCTCAGCGTGAGACAAGAGCGGAGCTTTACCGGAGATGGGGGACGGCCCCCCGGAGTCGGCCTGCAGGGGCAGGCTCCAAACCGCCACAAGCTGCGAGGGTAAAGAGCCCTCGTGGTGAGCGTTGCTGGAAAAGGCGGAAGCTATTCCGTCAGGTGGGTCTTGAGGAGACGAACGCGAGTGAACCGCTGATGACGTGTCGTAACGTATTTAACCGACGTCGAAACCGGGATCTGGACTTCTGTCCCGCGAGCAAGGGTTGGGAGATGCCTGCTGACTGCCCAACCGACGTCCGGCATGAAGGCGGCGTGACCTCAAGACAGGCTTCGGTAAGGAACACAGGAACCTGTCGTCCCGATGCGAAGGGAGAAACCCAAGCGGTCAGTCGCCGCGAGGGTCTGAGTACCGATGCGGGGCACAGGGGCGGAGATGCCCGTAGTAGGGTCGATGGTTCTGTAATGGGATCGGACCGAAGGGGCATCGTCATTCAGCTGTATCCCGGTGGCAACCCGAAAGGGGATGACCTCCATGGATAGAGCAAAGCCGTATTGCATTGCTAAACGCGATGTGTGGGAAGCGTACAAGCAAGTGAAGGTCAACCGAGGGGCGGCTGGAGTGGACGGGCAGTCTATCGAGGACTTCGATAGGGACTTAAGTAAGAACCTTTATCGAATTTGGAATAGAATGTCTTCAGGAAGCTACTTTCCGCCACCCGTGCGTCGAGTTGACATACCGAAAGGCGATACTGGAGGAACACGGCCGCTCGGGATTCCGACGGTCTCCGACAGGATCGCCCAAATGGTCGTCAAACGACACCTGGAACCGATCCTGGAACCGGTGTTTCACCGAGATTCCTATGGATATCGGCCTGGGAGGTCAGCACACGATGCCCTCGTCAAAGCTCGGCAGCGTTGTTGGGTTCATGACTGGGTGCTCGACCTCGACATCAAGAGTTTCTTCGATGAGATCGATTGGGACCTCCTGATGAGAGCTGTGCGGCTGCATACGGATTGCCCATGGGTGCTGCTCTACCTTGAACGGTGGCTGAGGGCGCCCGTGAAAATGCCGGATGGGGTCTTGGAGGACCGTGAAAGAGGGACCCCGCAGGGGGCTGTGGTCAGTCCGGTGCTGGCGAATCTCTTTCTTCACTATGCGTTCGACCGCTGGATGCAACGAGAATATCCGAACATCCCGTTCGAACGCTACGCCGACGACGCGATCTGCCATTGCGCGAGCGAAGCGCAAGCGCTTGAGCTACGTCAGGCGCTGGAACAGAGGCTTGCGGAGTGTCGGCTACGGCTGCACCCGCAAAAGACCAAGATCGTCTACTGCAAAGATGCAAATCGCCCTGGGGAATACCCGGAGCGGTCATTCGACTTTCTCGGCTACACGTTCAGGCCGAGAGTGGCGAGTGGCCGCAACCGAAAGCGCTTTGTCAGCTTCATTCCCGCGGTCAGCGATAAGGCTGCCAAGAGGATGCGGCAGGAGGTGCGTAGGTGGAGACTGCATCTCCGTAGCGATCTTGAGCTGGAAGAGATCGCCAAGTGGGTCCGCCCCACCCTCGCTGGGTGGGTGCGCTACTATGGTCGGTTCTACCCCTCCAAGCTTCGTGAGGACCTCCGCACGATTGATGCTTTCATCGTGCGATGGGTCTCTCGCAAGTACAAGCGGTTCCGGGGCCACACGCTGGCGGTCTGGGACTGGTTACGCTCGCTTCGGCGGCGCAACCCTAACCTGTTCGCCCATTGGGCGCTGGGATCTGTGGCTGGATGATGGGAGCCGGATGAATCGAGAGGTTCACGTCCGGTTCTGAGAGAGCGCGGGGCTGCGACGCCCCGCGCCACTCACCTATCTGCGAGCCTATGACAGCGTCGGTGAGGCGCGTGCTTCGCTCGGGCGCTATCTGGATTTCTACAATCGCCGTCGGCCGCATTCAAGCCTTGACGCACGGACGCCGGATCACGCCTACTTCAACTACCTGCCGCAGCTCGTGGCAGCATAAATTTCGGTCCCGTTGTCGGGGCCTCGCTACGGTCGGGCTACGCCCTCCCTGCGCGACGCCCCGACAACGGAAAATGGCCACACCAACCGGCAGAGGCTCCACTTATCGAAGCCGAAACGCTGTCTCGACAAAGCCAGCCACCTCTAACATCGCCATCGAGACCCTCCAGCGCGCCGCGGCCCTTGGCGGGACGCGCCCCGGCAGATCAGCTACGTGTCCAGACTCTCCTAATGAGAACAACACATTATCCTTGATATATGTCGGGTTTTTGTGTATAGTGGTGTCGGGTTTTTGTGACGAAAGATCGGGTCTACGGGAATGAGACGCGCGGCGACATTGCAAGAAAAGGTTGAACAACGGATCGCCCGGAAACGGGACGATGTGTTCCTGCCGCGTGAGTTTCGCGATCTCGGCGGCGAGGACCAAGTGCTGCGCGCGCTGCGCCGGCTGACGAGAGAGGGCAAACTGATCAGGCTCGGCTACGGCGTCTATGGCCGGGCCGTCACGTCGCAGATCTCCGGCGAACCGATCCTGTACAGCCCCGGCGGATTCATCGGCGCCGCGCGCCGGGCGCTGACCAAGCTCGGCGTGCAGTGGGAACCGACGGAAGCGGAGCGGGCCTACAACGAAGGTCGTTCCACACAGATACCCGTCAATCCCAGGGTGCGTGTCAAAGGGCGCTTCGCACGCCAGCTCAGTTACCAGGGCAGGAGACTTGTCCTTGAGCGATGAAGCCCTCAGTCAACTGCTGGCAGTCCAGGCGCATTTCAGGCTGCCGAGCGTCGGCCTGGTCGAAAAGGACATCCATGTCCTGCGTGCGATCCAAACCCTGGCAGCACTCGATGTCGCCCCCTTCGCCCTGGTGTTCGGCGGAGGCACCGCGCTGGCGCGGGCACACAAACTCATCGAGCGCATGTCCGAGGACGTGGATTTCAAGCTCGTGCCGACGCCGACGCCGGCGGCGCCCGTCAGCCGCAGCGGCCTTCGCCGCCAGCGCAGTGCGCTGCACGACCGCGTGACGGCAGTGCTCCAAGCGGCCGGCTTTGCCTTCGATCCCAAGGACGCGGTCCGGTCGCGGGACGAAAACGGCTACACGATCTATCAGCTTCCCTACACGGCCGGTCAGGCAGGGCACGGGCTACGCCCGACAATCCAGATCGAGATCAAGCACACGGTGCTGCGGCTGCCAGGGGTCATGCTGCCCGTGTCGTCATTTGTCGCAGAAGCCAAGAACCAACCGCCGGAGGTGCCGGCGATCGCCTGCGTCAGCGTCACCGAGACCGCGGCCGAAAAGCTGGTCTCTCTCACGCGCCGTACCGCCATGGATATCGCCGGCCTGAGCCGCGACTTCGATCCCGCATTGGTGCGCCATATCTACGACCTGCATGTGCTGCGCGATTACGTCGACCGCAGCACAGTCATCACCTTGGCACGCGACATCGCCGCGGCCGATGCGGAAGAATTTCGCAACCAGTATCCAGCCTATCATACCGACATCGCCGGCGAGACGCGCAAGGCGCTCGACGCCCTGCGCACCGACCCAGTGCACCGCAAACGCTACGATGACTTCGTGGCCGGAATGGTCTATGGAGAGCAGGTAGAATTCGACACCGCTCTCGCCACTGTCGTAGCGCTGGCCGAGAAGACGATCCAACAAGGGGGAGGCGGCACGTGCTGAGCGGCAAGATACCTCCCGTCCAAACCGCAAATTTCAGCTTCCTTGCCAAGCACGACGCGCAGCTTGCCCGTCTTGGCGCCCTCGCTGAACGGTATTTTGGGGACGATCCAAACACAGCGCTTATGAAGCTTCGGCAGTTTGCAGAACTGCTGGCTCAGCTCACCGCTGCAAAAACCGGGCAGCTGACGAAGCCGGATGAACCTCAAACCGATCTGCTTCGGCGCCTCAAATTCGAGCGCGTGGTGCCGAGCGAGGTCGCAGACTTCTTCCATCAGGTGAGGATCAGCGGCAATACCGCGACGCATGCGTTCGGCGGCGATCATGCTCACGCTCTGACCACACTCAAGATCGCACGCCAGCTTGGCATTTGGTACTACCGGACATTCATCGACAAAAATTTCAAGTCGGGGCCTTTCGTGCCGCCGGCCGATCCCGCCGCAGCGACACAGGCACTCCACGAAGAAATGGTGCGCCTGCGCCTGATCGTCGTTGAATTTCGCTCCGCTGCTGAAAAGGCCAGGATCGCGGCGGAGGCCGAAGCACAGGCGCGCCTCAGCGCCGAAGAACGCGCGCAGCGCGAGCATGATGAGCGGGCGTTGTGGGAACAGCTCGCAGACGAATCCGAGCAAGCCAAGCTCGCACTGACCGCACAACTCCAGACATTGCAAGCGGCAGCGGCAGCGGCTCCGCCACAGGTAACCGCCGCACTCATCTCACAGGCCGAAGTCGCGGCAGCGGCGATCGACATCGACGAAGCCGCGACCCGGACACTGATCGACGCGCACCTTCGCGCGCGCCGCTGGGAAGTGGATACGCAGACTCTGCGCTACAGCGCCGGCGTCAGGCCCGCAAAGGGGCGCAACATGGCAATTGCCGAATGGCCGACGAAGAGCGGCCCGGCGGATTATGCTCTGTTCGTCGGTACGCGATGCGTCGCTGTCGTCGAGGCCAAGCGCCAAAACAAAAACGTCTCGGCGTTCATCGACCAGGCGCAGCGCTATGCGCGTGGCTTTCAGTTTGCGGGCGGCGCTGAACCTATCGGCGGCCCGTGGATCGAAAACGCGGAGCACAGTTTTCTCGTACCCTTCGTCTTTTCAGCGAACGGCCGCCCGTATCTGAAGCAGGTTGAGACTCAAAGCGGGATCTGGTTTCGCGACGCCAGGAAGCCCGCCAATCATCGGCGGGCATTGGTTGATTGGCCGACTCCGGATGGCCTTCAGGGCATGCTGGAGATCGATGCCGAGGTGGCGCAGGCCGATCTGAAGGCGACGCCGATTGAATTCGGCTTTCCGCTGCGCCCGTATCAGAAGCGGGCCATTGAGAAGGTCGAAGCTGAACTGGACACAGATCGCCGCGCCATGCTTCTCGCCATGGCGACCGGCACCGGAAAGACAAAGCTGGCCATCGCGTTGCTGTACAGGCTCCTGTCAGCGAAGCGGTTCCGACGTATCTGCTTCGTGGTCGACCGCAGCGCGCTCGGCACACAGGCTGCCGGTGAATTCGCTACCACCCGGATCGTCAGCGCCAAGACCTTTGCGGATATCTTCGGCCTCAAGGGACTGGGCGATATCAAACCGGACTCGGAAACCAAGGTTCACATCTGCACGATCCAGGGTCTGGTGAAGCGGGTCCTCTATAACGAGGACTCGTCCGAAGCGCCGCCAGTCGATCAATACGACCTGATGGTCATCGACGAATGTCACCGCGGCTACTTGCTTGACCGCGAAATGTCGGACGCCGAACTCGGCTTCCGCAGCCAAGACGACTACGTTTCCAAATACCGCCGCGTGCTGGAATATTTTGATGCCGTGAAAATCGGCCTCACCGCCACACCAGCTCTGCACACCGTGGATATCTTCGGCACACCCATCTTCACTTATTCCTATCGGGAAGCCGTGATTGACGATTTCCTGATCGACCATGATCCGCCGCTTCAGATAACCACGGCCCTGTCACAGGCGGGAATCACCTTCAAGAAGGGCGAGACCGTCGAGTTGATTGATACCCGCACCGGTGCCATCGATCTTGCCAGTCTGCCAGACGACATTCAGTTCGACGTTGAAGGTTTCAACAAGAAGGTCGTCACCGTTGCCTTCAACCGGACGGTTGCCGACGAGCTGGCCCGCCACATCGACCCGAACCTGCCCGGCAAGACGCTGATCTTTGCCGTCAGCGACGCCCATGCCGACATCGTCGTCGAACAGGTCAAGAATGCCTTCCGCGAGGCGTATGGGGAGATCGAGGATGCCGCTGTCCGCAAGATCACCGGCAGCGTCGATCGCGTCGGTGATCTGATCCGGTCCTTCCGCAATGACACGATGCCCAAGATCGCGGTCACGGTCGATCTACTGACAACCGGCATCGACGTGCCGAAGATCGAGAACCTGGTGTTTCTGCGCCGGGTCAACAGCCGCATCCTCTATGAGCAGATGCTCGGCCGCGCGACACGCCAGTGCCCCGAGATCGGCAAAGAGACGTTCCGCATTTTCGATGCGGTCGATCTCTATCCGCATTTGCAGAACCTCACCGCCATGAAGCCGGTCGTGATCGATCCGGCGATCAGCCTCGAACAGCTCTTTCAGGAGTTGGCCCGCGTCGATGACGACGCGCACCGGGAGGCCATACGCGACCAGATCATCGTGAAGATGCGGCGCCGCGTGAAACACATGCCCGAGGTCGCGCGTGCGCGCTATGAGGTCGAAGCTGGAGAAACGCCAGAGGCAACGCTTTTGCGCCTTACCAGCCAGCCGCCGGCGAGCATCGCCGCATGGGCAAAACAGCGGCCGACCCTTGGCCGCATTCTTGACTGGAATTCCGACAGCGGTACGCCCCTCTATGTACCGATCTCCAATCACCCGGATCAGCTCGTCGCGGTGACGCGCGGGTATGGCGCGGGTCAGAAGCCCGAAGATTTCCTCGACGGCTTTACCGCCTTCGTGCGCGGCAACGTCAACAAGATCGCGGCGCTGACGCTCGTGGTGCAGCGCCCGCGCGACCTGACACGTGCCGAACTTAAATCGCTGCGCCTGGAACTCGACGCGCTCGGCTACTCCGACGCTAATCTCCGCCGCGCCTGGTCGGATACCAAGAACGAAGACATCGCCGCGTCGATCATCGGGTTTGTTCGCCAAGCCGCCATCGGCGACGCGCTCACCCCCTTCGATCTGAGGGTCCGCGCCGCCATGCAGCGCATCCTTGCGGCCAAGCCGTGGACCGAAGTGCAGAAAAAATGGCTCAAGCGCATCGAAGAGCAGCTGACCCACGAGATCATCGTCGATCGCGCAGCCCTTGATGAAGACCCGTTCAGCAAGGACGGGGGCTTTGTGCGCCTGAACAAGATATTCGGCGGCACGCTCGAATCCGTTCTTGCCGATATCAATGAGGAACTCTGGAAGAAGGTGGCTTGATGAGTGGTAACAGTTCAAACGGGAACGGCACAACACGCGCAATCGTTGCAAAACTGTGGAGCCTGTGCCACGTCCTGCGCGACGACGGGGTTTCCTACGGCGAGTATGTCACCGAGCTGACGTTCCTTCTGTTCGTGAAAATGCTGGCGGAGACCGGCCATGAGGAGCGGCTACCGAAAGCCTACCGCTGGGCAGGTCTGGCGCGGCGCGAGGGGCTGGATCAGCTGGAGCATTATCGCCAGCTCCTGCTCGATCTCGGCAACCCGGCCAAGACCAAAGACCAGCTTGTCCTGGCCATCTTCACCGATGCCCAAACCAAACTCCGCAAGCCAACAAACCTCAAGACGCTCACCGATGCGATTGACAAACTCGACTGGTTCTCGGCGCGCGAAGAGGGTCTCGGCAACCTCTATGAAGGCCTGTTGGAAAAGAACGCTGCTGAAAAGAAGTCCGGGGCAGGGCAGTACTTCACACCGCGCCCCCTCATCGATTGCATCGTCCGCCTGGTCAAGCCGCAGCCCGGCGAGGTCGTGCAGGACCCGGCCGCTGGCACTGCTGGCTTTCTCGTCGCGGCCGATCGCTACATCAAGGACAAGACCGACGATCTTTATAAACTCACCGAAGCAAAGGCCTTCTTCCAGCGCCACAACGCGTTTGTTGGCATCGAGCTTGTGCAGGACACGCATCGCCTTTGCCTCATGAATTTGATGCTCCATGGCATTGAGAGTCAGGTCGAAAGCGGCGACTCCCTTTCACCCGATGGCGAGCGCCTCGGCAAAGCAGACGTCATCCTGACAAACCCGCCGTTCGGCACGAAGAAGGGCGGCGGGCGACCAACAAGGTCCGACTTCTCGATCACGGCCGATACCTCGAACAAGCAGCTTGCCTTTGTCGAGCACATCGTCCGCGCTCTGAAGCCCGGCGGGCGCGCCGCAATTGTCGTGCCGGACGGCGTCCTGTTCGACGATGGTGTTGGCCAAAGGCTGCGTACTTGGGCCATGGAACTCTGCAACATCCACACCATCCTGCGGCTCCCGACTGGCATCTTCTATGCCATCGGCGTCAAGACGAATGTCCTCTTCCTGACCAGAGGCAAGACGGATCGCGCCAACACCAAAGGCGTCTGGGTCTATGATCTCCGCGCCAATATGAACAGCTTCGGGAAGACCCGGCCGCTCACGCTCGCTGATTTCGCCGCCTTCGAGCAGGCCCACGGTGAAAATCCGTTTGGGAAGTCACCGCGCAAAGATGAAGGCGAAGAGGGACGGTTCCGCTTCTTTACCCGTGAACAAATTACAGCACGCAACGACAACCTCGATCTGGCTTGGCTTCGCGACACAAGCGGCGATCCGGAGGACGAGATGACGGAACCGGAAGATATCGCAGTCGCCATCATGGGGCATCTGCGCAGCGCATTAGAAGAAGTCGAGGCGCTCAGTGAGGAACTCGCGATCGTGCCAGAAACCGTACCATGAGCACTTTTCTATCAAAATGGGATCATGCGCCTCTCATGGATGTGGTCGAGCTCCATGACAGCCGTCGCGTCCCACTTAACCACACTCAACGAGCAGCACGCAAAGGGCCATATCCTTATTATGGTGCGAACGGGCAGGTAGACTCCGTCGATGATTATCTGTTTGAGGGCGAGTTTGTCCTACTTGCCGAAGACGGGGGGTACTTCGATAACCCTTCACGCGGCGTAGCGTATGAGGTGACAGGGAGGTTTGGGTCAACAATCATGCGCACATTCTCTCGCCCAAACGCACGATATTGCGCCGTTTCCTTACCTACGCACTCAATAACCAGGATTGGATGCCTTACGTTGGCGGATCAACTCGATTGAAGTTGACCCAGGAGGGCATGCGGCAAGTTCGAATTCCGCTTCCCCCTTTAGATGAGCAACTCGCCATTGTCGCTAAGCTGGATGGCCTTGCTGGTCGCTCAAAGAGCGCGCGAAGTGAGCTTGACCGTATCCCCAAGCTGGTCGAGCGCTGCAAACAGGCGATCTTGGCATCCGGGTGTTCTGGGGAATTAACTAAGGAGTGGCGAGAACCGCGAGGGCTACCAGTGCCCAAGCGCGTTACCCTGGACTCTGTGGCGTCCAGTCTATCCTATGGATCGTCCAGCAAGTCATCCTCGGCGGGCAAAGTCCCCGTGCTCCGAATGGGAAACATCCAAAATGGGAAGCTCGACTGGTCTGGCCTGGTCTACACATCGGATGTGGGCGAAATAAAAAAATACGGTCTGATTGCGGGAGATGTTCTGTTCAATCGTACCAATAGCCCGGAGCTTGTGGGCAAGAGTGCTCTGTATCAGGGCGAACGGGACGCGGTCTACGCCGGCTACTTAATTCGTGTTCGATGTGGCGAAGAAGCCCTCCCTGCTTATGTGACGTATTGCCTTAATAGCCCCGCTGGTCGTGCTTACTGCTGGCGTGTCAAGACAGATGGTGTGAGCCAGTCCAACATCAACGCGAAGAAGCTTGCGGCCTTCTCGTTTATGCTTCCGTCTCTTGCCGAGCAGCAAGAGATCATACGACGCATCGGGCTCGTTTTCGGATGGCTCGATAATGTCGGAGCGGAGGTGGGGCGGGGCAGCGAGCTCTTGGATAGGCTTGATCAAGCGATCTTAGTGAAGGCGTTCAACGGTGAGTTGATCGCCCTCGACGTGGAAAGCACGAAACAGCTCAAGGCAGCCGCCGAATGATGCAACGCGCAACCCACCGCCACGCGTCGGGCAGCGGGCTAATCGCGAACCCTTGCCGGAAAGATCTTTTCGTCTCGTCTGGCAATGTACTATACCGTCTTGTGGCGGCTATGGAACAACCCGCGTTCGCAGCGGGCGCCGAGGCGCTGCATTGTGAGGTATCCTTGGGCAGTTCTGTAAGCGTAGCTGGAAGGGCGAGATTTTCGTGACTGACTCCGGACCAACATTTGTCGGACCTCAAGCGGATTCCCAACCGCGGGCGGGCGCGCGCCTGGATGTGGTTTTTGTCCACGGCCTGACCGGAGACCGTTTTTCGACCTGGCAAGCCGACAGCCAGGCGTCCTTCTGGCCCGGGTGGCTTGCGACAGATTTTACGGACATCAATTTCTACACTGCTGGCTATGACTCCAGCCTGTTCGCAAAGGTGTTTGTCGGGGGTGGATCGACGATCATTGATCGCGCAACGATGTTGCTGGACAGCCTTCTGAGCCGCCCCGTCTCCGCTCCTAACGTCATCTTCGTTGCCCATAGCCTCGGAGGCCTGATCGTCAAGCAGATGCTGCGGCGGTGTCATGACTCTGCGTTGGCCGGCCATAAGCAATTCCTGAGCAGCGTCCGGGGCGTCGTGTTTCTCGGCACACCGCACCAGGGTGCGCAAGCTGCCTCCTCGATAAGCAGCGTACTAAACCTCGTCCTGAGCACCTCGGTGAAGCAGTTGGCCTATGGGGCGGAGCAACTGGACGATTTGAACGAGTGGTTCAGGAACTGGGCAGGCCACACCCCCGTCACGATCAGGGCGTATTACGAGACGGATAAGACGAAGGGGCTGACGGTCGTCGATAAGGTGACGGCTAATCCCCATGTACATGGTTGTGAGCCGATTGCGCTGCCATCTGATCACATCGGGATGTGCAAGCCACTATCACGCGAGGCACAGCTCTACCAGAGCATGAGCGCATTGCTGAGGGAAACCGTCGTCTTGCTGACCCCTATCTCAGCGCCTTCAACGGCTGTAGCGCCGCCCGTCTCGGTACCCCCCGGTCTCAGTCAGATTGTGTCCGGGAATGGCTTCGGGTGGGAGGGAGCTGTCGAACCCGTCGGCCTTCAACCGGAGATTCTTGTTGATTACCAGAATTTCACCGCTGTAGCGCCGGACGATCGGCGTTCTCTCGCGGAGAAGCTTACGGCAGCGGGCAGGGAATACCAGGTTCGCGACGGCGAACGGAAGAAGGAGCGTTTCAGCATGATGCTGCAACGCCATATCGCCCAGCCATCAGCGCTGACGCATTTCATACGCATGATGGCTGAGATCGAAGCCCGGTTTAATCGGCATGTGCTCCGGGAAGTCACCTCAGGTGGTTCCCTCGCGGCCGTTGATAAGATCATCCAGGAGGATGTCGTCGATCCGGTGCTAAAGACATATGGAGCGCAGGAAACGCAGATTTCTGCATCAACGGTTGATGGGGCACTCTACTACCTTGCCGGCAACTGCCACCTGCGGTGGGACAATGGCAAAGATTAGAATCTGGCACGCGTCGCGCGACCCCTATCATTGCGCGTTTCGTCTGATCCGGCTGCTTCTCGGATACAAAGAGGGGAGTCTTGCCTTCGATCGTCTGCGCCTCATCGATATGTTTCTTTTGTATCCCGTCTTGCTGCACGGCGTTTCGATGCCGCGGCCGGTCAAGAACAAGCTCCAGACACTGAATATCCCGCGGGAGTCCGAAATTTTCATCCGGCTTCCCGGGCCAGCTGTCCTGGCGCAGGATCTGCGCCTCTATCAGGCGGCCGCCGCCTCTCAGCTTGCCGCTCGTGGGATTCTCATGCCCGAACGATTGGGATCGGGGATCACGGTGCTCAACGTAGATGCGGTGCCGACTGACATTCGCGCCCGCGCGGATGCGAAAGAGAAAGAGGAGCCGGGCCTCTGTGAGTTCCTCACTGGCGACCTGAGTTCGATTCCCCTCACGGGGCGCGACGGCTTGTACAGGCGAGCCGGGGTGACGAAATGGGACCGGCTGTCATGACGGCGAGCCTCAGCGTCAATCGCATGATAGTCGTCAAGGGGACGCACCGTCTCTACGACGAACAATTCCATAACGGTGTGAATATCATCCATGGTGACAACGGCTCGGGAAAAAGTACACTCGCCGACTTCATCTTCTTCGGCCTCGGCGGTGATCTCCGGGAGTGGAAACGGCATGCGGCCCTCGCTGATTATGTGTTGCTTGAGATTAAAGCTCAGGAGTCTGTGCTGACGCTCAGGCGAGACGTTTCACCCGATGGTGGCCGGCCGATGCAGATTATATTCGAGCCCCTGGACAAGGCCCTTTCGAGCGGACCGGTCGGCTGGCAGACTCTGCCTTACAGGCGACCTGATGCGGGAATGAGCTTCAGCCAGCTTCTCTTCCGCGCGATCGGGGTCCCCGAAGCGATCAGTGATGGAAGCAGCAACATCACCATGCACCAAGTGCTCCGCCTTCTGTATGTGGACCAGATGACCCCGGTGCAGCGGATTTTCCGTGCGGAGAATTTTGACACGTGGCAAACCCGGCAGGCCGTCGGCGATCTAATGTGCGGGATCGGAGGTTATGACCTGTACGATTCCCAGATTCGTATTCGTGAACTGAGCCGTAATCATGACGAAGTGTCAGCGCGACTGCGCAATCTGATGTCTGTCGCTGCAAGCTACGGCGATCAAATTCTTTCGGAGCACATTCAAGCGGCGATCGCAAAGCTTTCGAGTGATCGCGAACGGCTGCTTGCTGATCTGAAAGTCCTGCTCAACGTGGAGGAGATCCCGAGTCAGCAGATGGATGAGGCCACCAAACTCCGGAAAGAGATTCAGCGCGAGTACGCGAGGGCACGCAAGCACGTGATTGACCTTGAAGACCGCATCGAGACCTTGCGGTATGAGATCGAGGACGCGGAGCAATTCCTCGTGCATCTTCAGAAATCTCTTGATGACTTCAACGATGCGCATGTGACCTTCTCGTCTCTCGGCCACGTCCGCTTCGAATTCTGCCCTGTATGTTTTGCTCCCACGAAGGAAGCATCGGACGATCATCACTGTCATCTGTGTGGCGCGGAGACCGTTGAGGAGCACGATGACTCAAAGGCTCTGGCAGTGCGACTCGACATCGAGATGCAGTTGCGGGAGTCGCTTGCGCTCCAGGAAGAGCGGCAGACTGAATTCAGGGATTTAAATGCCCGGCTTCGCACAGCCCGGTCGGGGGTCCGAAAGGCTGCGACTTCCAGTCAGATCGCCCGCGGCGGCGCACCGTCTGGGAGAGAGGGTGCTATTGCGGAGCTGAGCCGTAAGGTCGGATTCCTTGATAGCGAGATCGAGGTATTGCACCGGCGTCTCGACCTTGCCGAGCAGATCACAGCCCTCAGCGGCGAGAAGGAGAATTTGAATAGCCAGCTGACAAAACTGAAGGGCGTGGTTGATGCAATCATCGCCGGTCAAGCGCGCCGCAAGATGCAGGCCTATACGCGCGTCTCAGACAATACGAAGCGGCTGCTCGAAAACGATCTGCCTGAACACAGCGATTTTGGACCGATCGCACATGTGACCTTTGAATTCTCTGGCGACTGGATGGCTATCAATGACGACAAGAACCGGTCGGGAAGCGCGAGCGGGCTCGTCGTCATGAAAAACAGTTTTCATCTTGGGATGCTTTTGGCTTCCGTGCAGGACTCCGAGTTTTTTCTCCCGCGCTGGATGCTGTTTGACAACATAGAAGACAAGGGAATGGTACAGGAAAGATCCTGGCATTTTCAGAGACTGATGATCCAGGAATCCGAAGCCACGAAGGTTCCGAAGCAGATCATCTTCACCACCTCAAAGATTGCACCGGAGCTCGCTGACTCGCCTTATGTGGTCGGACGCAAATATACCAAGCTGCGGCCGGTTTTGGAGTTTCCCGGAGGTCAACAAGGGGCCGCCCCGACGGCACCTTTGATATAATATCCGTTTGAGGAACTCGATGCCGCCTCGGATTAGAGCCTCTCATCGTCTTCGTCCGGCTTCATCGCATCCACCCACTCTGAGGTATCTACACCGTATGTCGGATCTGCGAGACCAAGGTCCCACAGATCCTCAAGAGGCAACTCGAATTCGCACCAAAACGGGAATGACTGGCCCAGCTCCGCGCCATCGCCCCGTCGAACATCCGAGTTTGACCCCCATTGCAGGGTCACCTCGACCGAACCGGTGACCCGATAGGTGATGGTATCAAACCCAATCTTGTGCACAGCGACACGTTCGACATCGATGTCGTCCAAGGAATAGTGCGAGGCAAGTTCGTCGACTTCCTGCAACGTCTCGCCCAACAACGCATCGATCGCGGCATCATCCAGGGCCTCGGCTATCGGCGTAAGGACGGCTTCGCGGCATTCATGCAAGGTATCAAGAAAGGCACTCATAGCCGCGACGGTCCTTCTGACAACCGCGTCCTGCTCGCCTCGGTCCTGGATGATCGTGTGCTGACGGCCGTGGACGTGCTTACTCAACTCATCGACCGATTCCAGCAGGCGTTGACGAAGAGGGGGCAAATCGACTTTCAGCTCGTCTCTCACAAAGGTTTCGGAAAGGCCCCCCTGAACAGCAAATATCGTGCGCTGCCAGCGTGTTGGTTTGCCATTGCTCCGGTCTGGCTTGAACCAAGGTGCGGCGACGACCTGATCCTCTGGCGACAACGCATCCATGATGTGCTCAAACAGAATGCGCATGGCTGTAGAAAAGAAGTTGAGGCGCAGCGGATTCTCGCTGTCCGCCAACGCGCACTGCGCACCTTCGACCGCCCAGCGGGAAAAGCGGTCGATGACCTTCGGTTTGAGCGCCGCGACCTCGTCGTGGAGCATGGCTTCTTTGTTCGTCACGAATCCCCTCACAACCTGATCCTCTCCACCTCGTCCTGCGTCAGCTTTTCCTTGTTCCGATCATATAGCTTGGTCGTACGCGGGCTTTCATGCGCGGCCATGGCCTGGGCATGTTCGAGCGTGACGCCGTTGGGAAGATAGGCCGTGATCCCCGTCGCGCGGAAGGTAACCCTCCGCCGAAGACCGC
>PKWQ01000225.1 GCA_003133265.1 Acetobacteraceae bacterium | reverse complement strand
AGAATGCACGGCGCGCTTCGTCCCTGGTCAGGCGGAGTGGGTCAGGAAATCGGTGCGCCCGCCATCGACCGTCAGGACCTGGGCGGTGATAAAACCGGCCTCATCGCTGGCGAGAAACAATGCCGCGTTGGCGATGTCCGCCGCCGTGCCGATGCGGTTCAGAACCGCTTTCTTGCTCAGCGCGTCCAGCCGTGCCCGGTCGCTATCCTCGTCGGACAGATTGAGCATTTCGGTACGGACAAACCCGGGCGTGATGGCATTGACGTTGATCCCATCCGCTCCGAGCTCGAACGCCAGCCGCTTGGTCAGCGAGATCACCGCGGCTTTCGTCATCGCGTACGGCGTGCTGTTCACCACGGCCGTCGCCAGAGCCGCGATCGACGACAGATTGACGATCTTGCCGTAGCGCCGCTCGATCATCCCCGGCACGATGGCCTGGGCGCAATTGACCATGCCCTTCACATTGACCGAGATAAGCTGATCGAAGTCCGCTTCGCTCATATTGAGAGCGGTGCCCCATCTGATGATGCCGGCGTTGTTGACCAGGACGTCGATGGCGCCGAATTGTTTGATCGCGGCGGCCACCATCGACTGAACCGAGGATTTCGACGCAACGTCCGCCTGGAGAGCAACGGCCTGACCGCCCCTCCGCGTGATTGCCGCCACGACGTCTTCGGCCTTCGCGGCGTTGCTGGTGAAATTCACGATCACCGACGCGCCTTCGCGGGCAAACACCTCGCATATCGCGCGGCCAATCCCCCGCGATCCGCCAGTGACCAGCGCGACCTTGTTCTCCAGTCGGCCCACCATGGTTGGTTGCTCCAGTCTGTTGAGTTGCCGCGGAAAAATCAGGCTTCCGGCTTCTCCATCAGCGCCAGGCTCTCCATCGCCAGCCCATAGCCGAGGAGATCCTGCAGCCGCTTCTTCAGATATTCGGTCAGGATCAGTCGTGTGTAGCGCGTTTGCAGCGTGGGCATTCTGGCGATGTTCTCGGCATGTTCCCATGCGCGGGCAAGCAGCTTGTCCCGTGGCAGCACCTCCGCCACCAGGCCGAGCTGGTGCGCTTCCTGGGCCGACAGCGTCTGGCCGGTCCAGAGGAAATAGCGGCCGCGATTGAAGCCCATCAGCAGCGGATAGACGATGTGCATGCCATCGCCCGGCACCAGCCCGGAAACGAAATGCGCCGAATCCTGGAATGCGGCGGTATCGGCGGCGAGCACGATATCGGACAGCAGTGGGATTTCCGAATGTCGCCACGCCGGCCCGTTCACCGCCGCGATCACCGGCACCTCGATACTCAGCAGGTTCATCAGCAGCGCGCGGCCTTCCCAATGCACCCGGTCGATGGTCTCGATCGAGGGCCGCGTCGGGAACGAGGACGTGCCGGGGGTTGCGCGCACGCCGGAGAATTCATCGCCGGTTCCGGTCATGATGACCACCCGATTTTCGCGGTCGCGGGCGATGTCGGCGAAGGCATCCGGGAACTCGCCGTGCGGTAGCAAGCCCCAGCGCAACGGCCCGCCGTCGGTGTGGAAGGTCAGTTGCAGGATGCCGTCGCGGCGCTCCATCTTGATGGTCTGGTATTTGGTTGCGTAGCTGTCGAAACGGCTCATGACACTTGTCTCCTGAAACGTCTTGGTGTCGGAGATATGCCGTGGACAGCGCGGCTACGGGCCCGGTGCCAGTCGTTTCGTATGAACCCGGTCACGTGTCGGTTCCCCGGATATTCTTGTTGAGGGCAGATTACCGCCGCGCATCATGCGGTCAAGCACGGTGCATGGCGTGCACACCACATGGTAGAATTCCCATCATACGGCACAACCGCAGTCAGCACGGCAGTAAGAAAAAACTACCGGCGGGTATTGACGTCGGTTTCATTTGATTGTAATACTTTATCTCTGAGAGCGCGACTAGCATCGAGGTAAACGTCCCCTCGTCTCACGCTTCGGACTGGCCCAACTCATTCTTCAAGTGGGATAGGTGTCATGCAAACAGATACGTTTGAACCGCACAAATGGCGGGAGGCGATGGCGTTCATCGTTCTTGCTGTCCTGATCTGGCCGGTGATCGCGGCGGCTATCGTGGCCGCCTACGGGTTGGCGTTCTGGGTCTATTTCCTGCTCGCTGGCCCGCCCGGCGCGCTGTTCTCGCCTTAACAAAACCAGGGGCTTACGAGAACGTGGCCGCTGGTCTGTCTATACGGTCGCGGCCGACACTGGCGCAATCAATGAACCCTGAGCCCCTGTCGGTAAAGGGGATATCCCTTTGATCTCAAAGAAAACGGTTTGAGCAAATTGGCGCTGGTTCCCTGCAGCGTGCCCGGGTTGAGGCTGGCGTAGCCGCGGGCACCGGCAACCCGGCTTACGGCTGTCGCCACGGCTCAGCCGGCTGACAGAGCTGTGGGGCTTGTCCGCCCGCACCAGTGCGACGAACTCCGTGACCCGCGACTCGAGCTGCCGCTCCGACAGCGAGCCGAACCCGAGCATGACCGCCCGCCCGCCGGGCATCCGGTTGCGCGTATTGGCCGGCAGCGCCGCCGCCTCCAGGCCACAGCGCCGGGCCAGCGCGGCCAGCAACACGTCGCGACGCCTGGCGTAGGTCTTGCCCAGCCGGTGCAGATGGCGCGCGTAGCCGCCGCTGCCCAGCAGTTCGGCCAGCGCCGTCTCCTCCAAACCGTCCCGGCTGTCGTCGATCAGCCGCCGTGCCGCCAGGGCGGCGGCCATCAGCCGGCGCGGCAGCACCAGATAGGCCAGGCCGACCCACGGCCCGAGCGAGGTGCAGAACCCGCCAAGCAGGATCACCCGCTCGGCGGTGTCCAGACTCGTCAGCGAGGGAACGTTCATGTCCCCGTAGCGCAGTTCGCCCTCGCAATCCTCCTCCAGGACCAGTGCCCCGGCCC
>PKWQ01000033.1 GCA_003133265.1 Acetobacteraceae bacterium | reverse complement strand
CCGAGCCGCTGGGGCGCATGGGTCATCCTCGCGCCGGTGATCGGCGCGGTGATCGTCACTTTCCTGGTGAGCAACTTCGCGCCCGAGGCCAAGGGACACGGCGTGCCCGAGGTGATGGATGCGATCTACTACAAGGAGGGCGCGATTCGGCCGATTGTCGCCTTGGTGAAGTCTCTCGCCTCTGCCGTTGCCATCGGCAGCGGGTCCTCGGTGGGGCGCGAGGGGCCGATCATTCAGATAGGCTCGGCTCTGGGCTCGACGTTGGGTCAGATCATTCGCATGCCAATCGGCCAGCGGATCACGATGGTCGCCGCCGGCGCCGGGGCGGGTATCGCTGCGACGTTCAACACCCCGATCGGTGGAGTGATGTTCGCCATCGAGTTGATGCTGCCGGAAGTCAGCGTCAGCACCTTCCTGCCGGTGGCCATCGCGACCGGTGCAGCGACCTTTGTGGGGCGCTGGTCCCTTGGCGAGCAGCCGGCGTTCCTGGTGCCGGCGATGGCGCCGTGCTGCTTTTGTTGCTCTATGCGGCGCTGGGCGCCGTCACTGGGGTTGCGGCTGCGGCGTTCATCCGCGGCCTACATCTGGCCGAGGATCTGTTCGACATGATCCGTTGGCGTTATGCGCGCCACATGCTGGGCATGCTGTTCGTGGGCGTGCTGACGTACGTGCTCTTTCGGGCGCAGGGGCAATACTATGTCGATGGTGTCGGCTACGCGACCATCGAGAGCATTCTGGTCGGCCAGACATCGGCGGCGTGGCTGTTGGGAATGTTGTTTGTCTGCACGTTGCTGGCGACCTCCACCAGCGTTGGATCGGGCTCATCGGGCGGCATTTTTCCCCATCGCTGTTCATGGGTGCCACGTTGGGTGGCGGGTTCGCTGCGTTGTTGTCGCAACTCGGCGTACCGCTTTCGCTGAGCATTCCGGCTTTCGCCATGGTGGGCATGGGGGCCATGGTTGGCGGCGGCACCGGCGCGGTCATGACCGCCACCACAATGACCTTCGAAATGACTCGCGACTACGACATCGTCATGCCGATGATCCTGGCGGTGGCAACCAGCGTCGGCGTGCGCCGGCTGCTGTCGCGAGAGAACATCTACACGCTCAAGCTGGTCCGCCGTGGACGCAGCATCCCCAAGGCGCTGCATGCCAACATGTTCATGGTGCGCCATGCCCGCGAGGTGATGGACTCCGACGTGCTGGTTCTGCCAGCGGAGGACACCTTCGACACTTTCCTGCGGCAGCACGAAGCGGATGGCCTGTTGCGCCACGTTGTCGTGACCCAGCAGGGCCGGCTCTTCGGTGTCATTCGTGTCAACACGAGGCTGAGGCGCGGTCTTGAGGGTCAAGGTCTATCGCGCCGATCCCACATCCCGCCGCCGGACGGAGTTGCGCGCTCGCTTCGATCGCATCTTCAGGCGGCGTACCGGCTTCGCCACCCTGGATCGACTGCTCGCGCGACTGCACGCCAACAAGCCGGAGTTGCTGATGGTGCTCGACTGGCCAGAGGTCCCGCTGCACACCAACGGCTCTGAGAACGACATCCGCTGCCAGGTCACCAAAAGGAAGGTCAGCGGTGGCACCCGCAGCGATGTCGGACGAGACTGCCGTGATGCTTTCCTCGGTATGGCAAAAACCTGCGCCAAGCTCCGAATCGGCTTCTGGGACTACCTCGGCCACAGGCTCGCCATCCCCGGCTGCCAACTCGTCCCGTTCCTCCCGAGCATCGTCAGCATGCGTTGCCGATCACCGTGATTGCCCGGGGTTTTGCCCCTGTTACGTACTATCGAGATCGCTCGCGCTGTGCGGGCCCTTCGTATAAGCTCTTTTCCTGCATCCAGCGGCGCGCGTTGTTGGCTTACGTCTGCAGCGCCCTGGAGTATCCCAAAAAGGATCGCAAATGTCGGTGAGCCAGCTTGGCCTCATTCTGATTGTGGCCTGCGTCGTCGCGATACTCTCCCGCCGCCTTCGTCTGCCCTACAGCGTCGGCCTAGTCGCCGCCGGCATTGGCCTAGCGCTGCTTGGCGGGTCGATGAACCTCTCGTTGACGCCGGACCTCATCTACACCGTGCTGCTGCCCCCCCTGATTTTCGAGGCGGCTCTGCAGCTACACTGGCGGCCGTTTCGCAACAATCTGGCGGTCACGGCGACACTCGCTTTCCCCGGCACGCTGCTTACCGGCGCCATTATTGCGACCGGCATGCACCTCATCGTCGGATGGGGTTGGCTTGGCTCGGCGCTGTTCGGCGCGCTGATCGCCGCTACGGATCCGGTTTCGGTTGTCGCCGCCTTCAAGGAGATGAAGGTCGAGCCGCGGCTCAGCCTACTGGTCGAATCTGAAAGCCTCCTCAACGATGGCGCCGCCGCTGTGGCCTTTGCGATCATGGTTTCCATCACCCATGGCGCTGGGGTCCAACCCGGCGCGATGGCGGGATCGTTTCTCTGGATGGTGCTTGGCGGCGTGGCCGTCGGAGTTCTGGTGGCCGGTGCAGCTCTGCTGGTCGCAGGACGCACCGACGATCACCTAGTCGAGATCACCCTGACTACAATCGCCGCTTATGGCTCATTTTTGCTTGCGGAACACTTCCACATGTCCGGCGTCCTGGCGGCCCTAGCGGCGGGCCTAGTGGTCGGCAATGTGGGCTGGATGGGCTCCATTTCCGACTCAGGGCGTGAACACCTCGTGTCGTTTTGGGAGTACGCGGCCTTCCTGGCGAACTCTGTGGTTTTCATCCTGATCGGAGGGCATGAGGCCAGTCAGGCGAGCAGGCTCTTTACGCCTGCGGCGGCTTTAGCGCTCGGCCTGGTTCTTATCGGGCGAATTGCTGCGGTCTACCCGTTGTGCGCCGTTTTCGCGGGCTCTCGACTGAAGGTCGATATCCGCCATCAGCATGTTCTTGTCTGGGGCGGGCTGAGAGGTGCCCTGGCCCTCGCTCTCGCGTTGGCCGTGCCGGACTCCGTACCGGAAAAAGGGGCGATCATCATCGCCGCCTTCGCAGTGGTCGCATTCTCGATCTTCGCCCAGGGCCTGACCATGCCCTGGTTGATCCGAGTCCTGGACTTAACGCGCCAAGCGGAACCAGGGGCTGACAGCAGCGGCGTGTCGGGTGGGCCCGTAAGCGAGGTCTCTGAGGAGTTTTCGCACAGCCTGCCCCGCAACGCCCCAGAGTGAGAGTGCAGATGGGGTTTCCCGTGACGGGATTGAGATCGCGAGAGAGGCTCGCGGCGCCCGTCGTAGAGACCCGCGATATCACACTCAGCCGTTCGTGCTCGCCCCGGCCAGGACCGTATCCCTACGCCGTAGGCCGCCTTGCAGGATGACATCTCGGTCGTGGCTGCGCTCGTAAGGAGAGCTTATGAGCGCAGATAGCGGCACAGCATGGCCCATGTGACCGTGATGACCGGGCCGGAGCGACGGCGCCGGTGGAGTTTGGAGGATCGGCGCCGGATTTTGACCGCAGCGTTTTTGCCGGATGCCGTCGTGGCCGATGTCGCGCGGCAATTCGATATCATCACCAGCCTAGTCTACAAATGGCGACGGCAGGCCCTGGCCGAGAGGGGCGACGCGGCCTTTGCCCAGGCGATCCTCATTGACGAGGGCGCGTCGCCATCCCCCCAGCCCCGCGCATCTCTCCGCCATCCTATTCCCGGCAAACCTGCGCCGCCTCTATATCGTCCGCGACAGCAATCCGGCAGGTGACAGCGCGATGGCGAGCCTGATCGACCGGGCGAACGATGCCGGATTCGAGGCGGTCTGCCTGTCCCCGGCTCTGGAAGACTTCAACGAGGATCTCCGGCCACTCGGCATTGACGCACTTCGGGCTGCCGTAAGGATGCAGATCGCTCCGGATGACGTGGCACGCTTCATGGAGTTGTCGGTGGAAACCGGAACGGGGAAATGAGGCCCGCGCCGGCGCGGCGCGTTTCATGTCGCATCGGATCGTAGTGCTTCCCGGTCTTGTCGAAAAGGACCGCGCCCACGGCCTTCTGAGAGGGCGATCGGGGCGGCAAATGGCCCGGCCCGGCAATGGCGGATGGCCAACTATTTTCCGTCGGCGGCGAGCCGCCTTTACCTCGCGAAGCAAAATAGCCGGCCCCCGCCCTCCTCCGCTTCGCTTCGGCCGCTCGTTTCGCTCCGCTCCGCGGTGCAGGTCCGGCCCGCCGCGTTTCGTCGCCATGAAGGCCGCGATGGGCGCGGTCGATCCGACGAAGGGCAGCACCCCATGACAACCGAACACGACGACACCGGCTACGAGCCGCCACACACCTCATCCCCAACCGATCACGTCCTCGCCGAACTCCAGCTCTACGGCTATCGCCCCTTCCAGGACGAGCCTGACCCGAGACTACTGCCCGAAGGCAACGCGGTCGCCGACATCTTCGACGCCCTCGTCGTCACCCTGGTGGACACTCGCCTCGAACCCGACCTCGAAGACCTACTCAGGTTGACCGTCAATCTCTTCCACGGCGCCATCGGCCGCATCGAGCGCGAGCTGGACGACAATGAGCAGGCCCAGCGGCGAAGCCAAAAGGAGCAGGACGGCCCCGAAATGTGAACGTCGTCGCCTCATCCAGCAGCGCCACATCGCGTTCCATCACATCGCGTGCGCTCTGCACGAAGAACAGGTTGGCATGCAACCGGCGCGGCACCGGGTGGCCGCGCCGCGCGAGCTTGGCCGTATACATGTTCTGCCGCGACAGCATGCGCCGCGTTCCCAGGCTGAGCGCGACGGCGACAATCATCGGCAGAACAATGTCGTAATCGAGCGTCATCTCGAAGATCATCGTCATCGCTGCCCCGGTGCCGCCGCCCACCATCGCCCCCATGCCGACCATGGCGAATGCGGGGAGGCTCACCGGCACCCCGGGAAGCACCGCGCCCACCAGGCTCGCGAACGCCGTTCCCAGCGTCGCACCCATGAACAGCGAGGGCGAGAAGATGCCGCCCGACGAGCCGGAGCCGAGGCTGATGCAGGTCGCCAGCAGCTTGCAGAAGAACAGCAGCAGCAGGAACCACCCCCCGCCGGTCAGCTGGTCGGCCAGCGTCGCCTGGATAGTCGCGTAGCCGACGCCCTCGACGTAGTAGTGCCCGAATCCGATGAACGGCCTGAGTTCGCCTCGTGCAACCGTATCGGGCAGCGTGAAGGCGTAGC
>PKWQ01000302.1 GCA_003133265.1 Acetobacteraceae bacterium | reverse complement strand
GCTGATCGGCCGCAGCCCGATCGAGGTCAGCCGGTCGGCGAGCCATTTCGGGCTGGGGCCGTTCTTCAGGTTGCGGATGACCCGCCCGAGCACCCAGGGGCAGGCTTCCGGCCAGTCGATCCGCCAGTGCAGCTTATGCTGGAAGGTGGGCAGGATCGCCGGCGGCGCGAACGGCTTCAGCGTGCCGAGGCCGGCGGCGGCCAGATCGCGCGCCACGCCACGGACCGAGAAGGCGTCGCCTCGATTGGGGGTGACGGAAATCTCGATCACCGGATCGCCGAGCCCGGCCCAGTCCGGGTAGGACATGCCGACCGGCGCGTCGTCCGGCAGCTCGATGATGCCGGCATGGTCGTCGCCGAGGCCCATCTCGCGCGCCGACAGCAGCATCCCGGCACTCTGCACGCCACGGATTTCGCCGACTTTCAGTGTGATGCCGGTGCCGGGGATGTAGCTGCCGGGGCCGGCGAACACCGCCTTCATGCCGGTGCGCGCGTTCGGCGCGCCGCAGACGACGGAGACGATGCCCGCGCCGGTGTCCACCTTGCAGGCGCGCAGCCGGTCGGCGTTGGGGTGCGGCGCCGCCTCGATCACATGGGCGATCCGGAACGCGGCCAGCGCATCGCCGCGATTCTCCACGCCCTCTAGCTCAAGCCCGATCGCGGTCAGGGTGTCGGTGATCCGCTGTAGCGGCGCATCGGTTTCCAGATGCGTCTTCAGCCATGACAGAGAGAATTTCATGGCTCAGACCCCCTCGTGCAGCATCGCCGGCGCCAGCGGGTTGAACCCGTAATGGCGCAGCCAGCGGATATCGGACTCGTAGAACGGGCGCAGATCGGGGATGCCGTATTTCAGCATGGTCAGGCGCTCCGCCCCCATGCCGAAGGCGAAGCCTTGCCACTCGCGCGGGTCGATGCCGCAATTGGCCAGCACGCGCGGATGCACCATGCCGCTGCCCAGAATCTCCAGCCAGTCGCCGCCGGCGCCGAGTTCGCCGGTCTTCCGGTTCCAGCCGATATCGACCTCCATCGAGGGCTCGGTGAACGGGAAATAGCTGGCGCGGAAGCGCACCGGCAGGCTGGCGATGCCGAAGAAGGCGCGCAGGAAGTCGATCAGGCAGCCCTTGAGATGGCCGAGGGTGATGTCGCGGTCGATCACCAGCCCCTCGCACTGATGGAACATCGGCGAATGGGTGGCGTCGTGGTCGGCGCGGTAGGTGCGGCCGGGGGCGATGACGCGCAGCGGCGGCGGCTGGGTCAGCATGGTGCGCGTTTGCACCGGAGAGGTGTGGGTGCGCAGCACGCGCGGCGTCCCGCCGTCCAGGCCGGGGAGGTAGAACGTGTCGTGATCCGCCCGCGCCGGGTGGTGGGCGGGAATGTTGAGCGCGCCGAAATTGTTCCAGTCGCCCTCCACGTCCGGCCCTTCGGCGGTGGCGAAGCCCATGGCGCCGAAGATCGCCGTCATTTCCTCCATGGTGCGGCTGATCGGGTGGATCAGGCCGGCGGGGACGGGGCGGGGCGGCAGCGACGGGTCCAGCCGCTCGGCGGCGAGGCGGGCGTCCAGCGCCGCGCCCTCCAGCGCCGTCCGGCGCGCCTCGATCGCGCCTGACAGCGCGTCTTTGAGCTGGTTCAGCGCCGCGCCGCGTTCGCGCCGCTGCTCGGGCGGGGTCTTGCCGAGTTCCTTCAGCAGGCCGGTCAGCCGGCCGTTCTTGCCCAGGATGGCGACGCGCACGGCGTCCCAGGCGCGCAGATCGCCGGCGGCGGCGAGGGCGGCGTCGGTCTCGGTCTTCAGGACGAGGAGGTCGTCGGTCATGGGGTCTCGCTAACGAAAAAGGCCGCCCTGGTCAGGCGGCCCTTCTCTACTGGTGACGGTCTCGTCGGACAACCAATCAGGCTGCCGAGGGAGTGTCCTCAGGCCAGGGCGGCCTGCACCTTCTTGACGATCTCCGCGAACGACGCGGGGTCGTCATAGGCGATGGCGGACAGCACCTTGCGGTCCATCTCGATCCCGGTCCGCTTCAGGCCGTCGATGAAGCGCGAATAGGTCAGGCCGTGCTCGCGCACCGCGGCGTTGATGCGCTGGATCCACAGGCCGCGGAATTCGCGCTTCTTCACCCGGCGGTCGCGGTAGGCGTATTGCAGGGACTTTTCGAGCCGCTGGAGCGCGATCCGGTAGTTGGTCGAGGAACGGCCAACGAAACCCTTGGACTGCGCGAGAACCTTCTTGTGTCGGGCGTGCGTGGTGACGCCCCGCTTGACGCGTGCCATGTGCTAGCTCCTCAACCCAGACCGTACGGGGCCCACTGCTTGACGGTCTTGCCGTCAGCCTCAGTGAGTGTTTGGCTGCCACGATTGGTCCGCTTCGCCTTCTGCGAACGGTTGATCAGGCCATGGCGTTTCATGCCGGGGCCGGCCAGCACCTTGCCGGTCGCGGTGATCTTGAACCGCTTCTTGACCGACGACTTGGTCTTCAACTTGGGCATTTGACACTCCTATTGCTCGGTCCCGCCCCGGCGCGATCGGAAAGATCGGGGGACAGGTGTCGCGGCCGGGCATGCCCATTCCAGGCCCGGTCTCGCAGACAGGGGCGGGTGTATAGCGACGCGGCGCCGCCCATGCAAGACGGCAATGGCGCGGGCGGACCGTACAGGCCTGGCGCCTAGTAGATCGTCGCCTTCATCCGCTCCGGATACTCGCCGTCGTACTGCTCCCCGCCCGCCGCGCCGCGGCTGATGTCGGCGAGGATCGTGCCCGTGCTCGGCAGCGATTTGCGGTCGATGTGCTTCGCCGGGTTCCACAACTCGGAGCGCACCAGCGACTTCGGGCACTGGAAATATGCCGTCTCGACATGCACCACGATCACCGAGCGCGGCAGCTTGCCCTGCATCGGAAACCGCGCGAGCAGCGCCGGATCGGTCGAGATGGCCGCCCGCCCGTTCACCCGCAGCGTCTCGCCCACGCCGGGGATCAGGAACAGCAGNNTCCGGGATCAGCAGCGTGCGGTCATCCTCGATCGCGACGAAGCCGGCGGGATCGCCGCGCGGCGACACGTCCAACCCGCCCGGGCCGCTGGTCGCCAGCACCACGAACGGCGAGGCCGCGATCATCGCGCGGTAGTGCGGGTGCAGGTAATCCACCTCCTTGGTCAGCGAGGCGGGGCTGGACTCGCCGTACAGCGCGACCAGCGTCGCCGCGTCGGTGATCAGGTGGTTGGCGTTCATGCCGTCCATCGCGGCTCTCCCTGCGCTTGCGTGGCGCCGCAACCTAGCGCCGCCGTGCCGTCTCGCGCCAGCGCGGCCAGCACGCCAACGCCGGATCGGGCGGATTTCCGGTCTGGCCACTATGCGCGAACAGGCTTTGCCCTTCCGCCGGCCCCTCCATATAAGCCACGGCATGATGGCGCGCTTTCTCAAGATGCATGGCTGCGGGAACGATTTCGTCGTGTTCGACGAACGCGCCGGCGCGCTCGGCCTGACCCCGGCGCGTGCCGCCGCCATCGCCGACCGGCGCACCGGCGCCGGCTGCGACCAGTTCATCATCATCGAGCCGCCGCCGGCCGGATCGGGGGCGGATGCCTTCATGCGCATCCGCAATCCCGACGGCACCGAGGCCGGCGCCTGCGGCAACGCCACCCGCTGCGTGGCGCATCTGCTGGCCCGGGAGAGCGGCAAGACCCGGCTGATCGTGCGCACGATCTCCGGCGACCTCGCCGCCGAGATGCTGGCGGACGGGCGGGTGCGCGTGGACATGGGGCCGGCGCGGCTGAATTGGCCGGACGTGCCGCTGGCGCGGCCGATGGACACGCTGCATCTGGATCTGGCGCGCGGCCCGGTATCCGACCCCGCCGCGTGCGGCATGGGGAACCCCCACGCGACGTTCTTCGTCGCCGACCTGGATGCGCTGCCGATCGCCGAGATTGGTCCGTCGCTGGAGCACGATCCGCTGTTCCCGGAGCGGGCCAATATCGGTTTCGCGCAGGTGCTGGCGCCGGACCGGCTGCGGCTGCGGGTGTGGGAGCGCGGCGCCGGGCTGACGCTGGCCTGCGGTTCCGGCGCCTGCGCGGCGCTGGTGAACGCGCACCGGCGCGGGCTGACCGGGCGCCGGGCGAGCGTGATCGTCGATGGCGGCGAGCTGGAGATCGCGTGGCGCGAGGACGGGCATGTGCTGATGACCGGCCCGGTGGCCATCGCCTTCAGCGGCGAGATCGACCTTTCGGCCTACCCGCCATGACCGTCGATATCCTGACCTTCGGCTGCCGGGTGAACACCTACGAGAGCGAGGTGATGCGCGGTCACACCGCCGCGCTCGCGGAAGACACCATCGTGGTCAACACCTGCGCCGTCACCGCCGAGGCCGAGCGGCAGGCCCGCCAGGCGATCCGCCGCGCCCACCGCGAGCGGCCGGCGGCGAAGATCGTCGTGACCGGCTGCGCGGCGCAGATCGACCCGGCCGCCTGGGCGGCGCTGCCGGGCGTGGACCGCGTGCTGGGCAATGCCGAGAAGCTGCTGGCGGCAAGCTGGGCCCCGGGCGCTCCAGGCGCGGTCTCCGACATCATGGCGGCGCGCGAGACGGCGGCGCATCTGGTAACCGAGTTCGCCGGCCGGGCGCGGGCCTTCGTGCAGGTTCAGCAGGGCTGCGATCACCGCTGCACCTTCTGCGTCATCCCGTTCGGCCGTGGCCCGTCGCGCTCGGTGCCGATCGGCGCGGTGGTGGAGCAGGTCCGCGCCCTGGTCGCCAGCGGTTACAACGAGGTGGTGCTGACCGGCGTCGACATCGCCAGCTACGGGCCGGACCTGCCGGGCGCGCCGACGCTGGGGCAGATGGCGCGGCGGCTGCTGGCGCTGGTGCCGGAACTGCCCCGGCTGCGGCTGTCCTCGCTCGATCCGGCGGCGATCGACGAGGATATCTGGCGCCTGATCGCCGGCGAGCCGAGGCTGATGCCGCATCTGCATCTGTCCTTGCAGGCCGGCAGCGACATGATCCTGAAGCGGATGAAGCGCCGGCACCTGACGGCGGACGCCCGCGCGGCCATCGTCCGGGCACGCGACCTGCGCCCCGGCATCGCCTTCGGCGCCGACCTGATCGCCGGCTTCCCCGGCGAGAGCGAGGCGGAGT
>PKWQ01000440.1 GCA_003133265.1 Acetobacteraceae bacterium | reverse complement strand
CGCCTTCTTCGCCTGGAAATGCACGGAGCTGCTGGCCGAGGCATGGCAGGAGGGCCAGACCACGCCCTCCGCCTGGGGGCCGCCATTGTGGATCCCCTATGGCTGCATGAGCCTGGGTATGGCGCTGCTCTCGGTGCAGATGCTGTTGCAGGTGCTGACCGGGCTGGTGCCGGATCGCGGGCGATGAGCGTGCTCGGCATCGGCCTTGCTTATGGCGCGGCGACGGTCGCGGCGCTGTTCTCCGGCATTCCCATCGCCTTCGCGCTGGGCGGCGTGGCGACGCTGTTCATGCTGGGTTTCATGCCGGCCGCCGCCGTCGATACCATCGCGCAGAATGTCTACGAGGAACTGGGCAGCATCACCCTGCTGACCATCCCGTTGTTCATCCTGAAAGGTGCCGCGATCGGCAAGTCGCGCGCCGGCAAGGACCTCTATGACGCGCTGCATACCTGGCTGCACCGCTTCCCCGGCGGGCTGGGCGTCGCCGTGGTGCTGGCCTGCGGGATGTTCGCCGCCATGGCGGGATCGAGCCCGGCCACCTGCTCGGCGATCGGCAGTTCCGGCATTCCGGAGATGCGCAAGCGCGGCTATTCGCCCGGCTTCGCCGCCGGTCTGGTGGCGGCGGGCGGCACGCTGGGCATCCTGCTGCCGCCCTCGATCGTGCTGATCCTGTATGCGGTGGCCGCCGAGCAGTCGCTCGGGCGGCTGTTCCTGGCCGGCCTGGGGCCGGGGGTGCTGCTGGTGGTGCTGTTCTCGGCCTACGCCATGTTCCATTGGGGACGCGAATACAGCGCGGCGGCGGCGGTGGCCGAGGCCGGTGGGCCGGTCAGCGAGATCCTGCGCCAGGAGCATTTCACCTTCGCCGAGAGGATGCGCGCGCTGCCGCGCGTGCTGCCGTTCGTGCTGCTGCTGACCGGGGTGATGGTGGCGCTGTATGGCGGCATCGCCACGCCGTCGGAGACCGCGGGCCTGGGCGCGGTGCTGGCGCTGCTGCTGATCGCGGTGGTCTACGGCGCCTGGCGGCTGGAGGATTTGAAGCCGATCTTCGCCGGCACGCTGGGCGAGAGCGGCATGCTGCTGATGATCATCGGCATGAGCCTGCTCTACAGCTACGTGATGAGCTATCTCCATATCAGCCAGTCGGCGGCGGGCTGGATCGTCGGGCTGCATTTGTCGAAATGGGCGCTGCTGGCGGCGATCCTGCTGATGGTGGTGGTGCTGGGCTTCTTCCTGCCGCCGGTCTCCATCATCCTGATGACCGCACCGATCATCCTGCCGCCGCTGCGGGCCGCCGGTTTCGACTTGGTGTGGTTCGGGGTGATCATGGCGGTGGTGATGGAGATGGGGCTGATCCATCCGCCGGTGGGGCTGAATATCTTCGTGATCAACCGGATCGCGCCCGATATCGGGCTCGGGCCGGTGATCTGGGGCACGTTGCCCTTCGTGGTGCTGATGGCGCTGGGGGTGGTGATCTTGTCGGTGTTCCCCGCCATTGCCATGTGGCTGCCCAATCTGATCTACGGGGCTTAGAGGCAGAGCCGCGCAAGCCCGGAAGCAGCCCACCCATGCAAGCCACCGACCTCCATTGGCTACCCCAGCAGCCATCGTGGGCCGAAACGCTGGCCGGACTATCCAAGGGCGACCCGGCGGAGACGTGGCGGGCGCTGATCGCGCTGGCCAATGTCAGGCTGGGCGCGCTGGAGACGATGCGGCTGGACCGGCGCCGCGCCAAGCTGCTGGCGGACCCGCCGCCGGAGCTTGCCACCAGGCCGGTGCGGCTCGCGGTGCTGGCATCATCCACGGTCGACCACCTGCTGCCCGCCATCCGCGTCGGTGGGTTGCGCCGGGGCATCTGGATCGAGACCTACACCCCGGAATACGGGCAATACGCGCAGGACCTGATGAACCCGGCATCCGCGCTGCACCGGTTCCGGCCGGATGGCGTGCTGTTCGCGCTGGACTCGCACCACCTGGCGCAGGGGATCGAGCCGGGCGCGAACGTCGGCGCGTGGCTGGAGCGGCGGCTGGAGACGCTGGCCGGGCAATGGGCGACGGCGCGNNCTGCTGGGCGGCAACGAGCATCGCCTGCCCTGGTCGCGTGCCGCTGCGTTGCGACGATTGAGCGAGATGCTGCGCGACCGGGCGGACGGCGAGGGCGTGGACCTGCTTGCCCTCGACGACCGCGCCGCCAGGGACGGGCTGGCATCCTGGTACGATCCGGCGCTGTGGCACCGCGCCAAGCAGGAAATTCACCCCACGGCGGCGCCGTTGTACGGCGATCTGGTCGGGCGGCTGCTGGCGGCGGCGCAGGGGCGGGCGTCCAAGTGCCTGGTTCTGGACCTGGACAACACGCTATGGGGCGGCGTGATCGGCGATGACGGGATCGCCGGGATCAAGCTGGGCCAGGGGAGTGCGGTCGGCGAGGCCTATTCGGCGTTCCAGCGCTATGCACGCGATTTGGGACAGCGGGGCATCATCCTCGCGGTCTGCTCCAAGAACGACGAGGCGAACGCGCTGGAGCCGTTTGCCAACCATCCGGAGATGGTGCTGAAGCGCGACGACATCGCCTGCTTCGTGGCGAACTGGACCGACAAGGCAGCGAACCTGCGCCAGATCGCCAGCCGGCTGAACATCGGCCTGGATAGCCTGGTGTTCGTCGACGACAACCCGGCCGAACGCGCCATCGTGCGCCGGGAACTGCCGATGGTGGCGGTGCCGGAGCTGCCGGAAGACCCGACGCTGTACGGCGCCTGCATCGCGGATGCCGGATATTTCGAGGCGCTGCGCATCACCGCCGAGGATTTGAGCCGCGCGGCGCGGTATCAGGACAATCTGCGGCGCGAGACCCTGGCGACATCCGCCACCGACATCGCCGGCTATCTGCGCAGCCTGGAGATGCGCGCGGTCTGGAGCCGGTTCGATCAACTGGGCCAGGCGCGCATCGTGCAGCTGATCAACAAGACCAACCAGTTCAACCTCACCACGCGGCGGGTGACGGACGCGCAGGTGGCGGCGCTGATCGGCGATCCGCGTGCGCTGACCTTGCAGATCCGCCTGCTGGACCAGTTCGGCGACAACGGCATCGTCGCCATCGTGGTGGGCGCGCCCGAGGGCGACGCGATCCGTCTGAGTACCTGGCTGATGAGCTGCCGCGTGCTGGGCCGCGGCATGGAGGAGGAGACGCTGAACCTGATCGTCGCGGAGGCCCAGCGCCTCGGCGCCCGCCGGCTGATCGGCGAATACCGCGCCACCGCCAAGAACGGCATGGTGCGCGAGCATTACCAACGCCTCGGCTTTGCGCTTCTGGGCGAGAACGACGGCGCGACGGAGTGGGAACTATCGCTCGATGGATGGACCAAGCGCCCGACCTACATCGCCAGCGAGCAGGCTGGGGTACCGCACCTTCGCTACATGGGGACCGCATGACCGAGCCTGAGATTTACGACGTGCTGAACCTGGTCTTCCGCCAGGTGCTGGAGAACGACACGATCGCGCTGGCCCCCGGCATGACAGCCGAAGACGTAGAGGGCTGGGATTCGATGAACCACATCTTCATCGTCGTCGAGTTGGAGAAGCGCTTCGGCGTGAAGTTCCAGGCGGCCGAGATGGAAGAGATGCAGAACGTGGGCGAGTTGGCCGTGCTGGTGCGGCAAAAGCTGGCAAGAAAGGGGTGAGGTTACAGGACGTCTGGAACTTCACGCTACCGATGGCCGCACGTCACCGGCGGAGCGGCCTTGTTGCCGCACGATAAGGCCGAACAACAGCGCCAGGGGCACGGCACTGATCGGCAGGTTGAGACTAGGCACCAGCATCAGCACCGGAAACATGACCGCCAGAACCAGGATAAGAACCTCGGCCAAGCTGAACGTAGGGCTGAGTTCCAGGCGCGCCTTGATGAACAGCGCCACAGCCGCCACGACCATGGGCAACTCATAGAAAAACGCATGCGGGGTCGCCAATATGGTTCCCACCAGCAGCGCGGCGGTGGCAAGCCGCCCAGGATTTCGCCGACCGGGATTTCGCCGAAAACAACGCGCCACCAAAACCGCCACCGCGATGGTGACAAGCAGTTGAGCGCCTCTTGCCATCGGCAGCGAGACGCCGGCCATCCGCAGGTTGCCCATCACGGTGGGCATGTATTTCAGCACCTCCGGCCGGTGGTCGAACCAATCGGCATAGGCGGGCAGCATCGAAACCCAGGCCGGCCAGACGGCCCAGCCGAATGCAAGCGTGGCAAGCAAGACCAGCCCAGCCACCGTCGCGCAGGCGGCGCCGAAAGCCGGCCAGAGCCCGGCGGAGGCGAGAGCGATCGGCACCAGGAAACCGAGTTGCGGCTTGTAGCTGAGAAGCCCGATCAGGAACCCGCCCAGGATCGGCCGGCTGCCCGCAAGCCGGACCCCGGCAATAATCAGAGCGGCCGCAAGAAATCCGCTCTGTCCAGAGTAAATGGTCAGAGTGCTTGCGGGAGCGAGGATGACGCCAAGCATGCAAAGCGGCAACCGGGAGCAGGTTCCCCAAACCGCCCAGACAAACAGCGCCAGCGTGCCGACCATCAAGACAAGATAGGCCGCCTCGTAGGGCAACAGGGGCAGCGGCCAAAGCAAAAGCACAAACGTCGGTGGATAGGGAAATGGAGCTTGATCGCTTGGGTCCATTCCGAGCGCGAGTTGCCGTGCATGCAGAATGGCGAAATCATAGAGTTCCGCCACCGGATGGACGCCGGCGATGTTCGCGTAGGACCAGAGCGCGAAGAAATCGATGAAGCGGGGTGGGTGTCCAGGAGTCTGACCCTTGTACTCGCCCCACATCTTCAGAAGGTAGATCAGCAAAAAGAAAGCGCACGATCCAAGGACAAGCGCACAGAGATAGATCGTCTTTCGCTGATCCGCGCGCCATTGGAGCAGCCAGGCGCCCCTGCTGGACGATTTCGTGAGGGCGGGCAGCGGGACGGCGTTCACCGGCATATGGGCCTCTGGTTCGGTTGATACTGTCATTCGTGCCGGCGAACCACGACTAGAACGCGATTGGGGGTGATTCGACAGAACAGGCGTGGAGTAACGCTAGAGCGGTTTCATTGCGACCGGAAGCGCCAACGCAGTACACCTCGCCCGCTTGCGGCAGAGGTTGCCACGTGCCAGCGCGTCGCACCCGGACATCGTCATTGCGAGCGAAGCGNNTTCGCTTCGCTCGCAATGACGGGAAAAGCGATGAGTCACTCTTTCCGCCGGTTATTAAATGGTTCCGATATGAATTCGTTCTCGGCGGCGTGGCTTCGGCAGTAGGCGATGCGATTTAACGAGAATTTAACGATCGTATCATTCGGTGCGAAAATCGAGTGTGTGTTCCGGGTAATATTGATGCTACGATTTAACGCGAAATTGACGATGTTCTTTAACGTAGAAGTTGACGATGTAATTATTAACTAATATTAAACACAAATCCGTGATTGATATCCTTCTCTCAGGAGAGGGGTGCGGTCGTGGGCGACAGACTTCTTGCCGGCGATCTCATCAGTCTCTCAGTGCAGCTGGGTTTCTGGCCAAAATGGCAAGCCGCAATCCGATCTGGACACAAGGGGAATAGAACCATGCTCAACTATCTGGCGACCTGGATGCAACTGAAGACCGATCGCCGCGCGGTGACGGCTCTGGAATACGGCCTGATTGCCTCATTGATCGCGGTGGTTATCATTACCGGCGTGACGATGCTTGGCACCAGTCTCAACACCGTGTTCAAAGACATCAGTACCAGCCTCTAAGGGGTAGCCGGATACGGCGCCCTCGGAAGGGGGCGCCGTATCTGTTTCCTTTGCCCAGCAAGGCCTTTTGATCCGAGACGTGTGTTGCTGATTACCGGGACATCGCTCCTCATATCCATTCTTCCAATTGTCTGCCTCGGGCTCATCCTCGCGGCATCCCTGCATGACATCGTCGCGCGCACCGTCCCCAACGGTTTGGCGCTGGCATTGGCGCTCGTCGGTATCGCGGCCGGGGCGCTGGATGGATACCTGTTTGGATCTCTCCTTGCCGCCGGCATCGTTTTCGTGCTTTCTGCGGTGTGCTGGCGTCGTGGCTGGATGGGGGGAGGCGATGTGAAACTGCTCGGCGCGGCGGCCCTTGGTATGCCCCCCAGTTCGGTTCTCACGTTCGTTGCCGCCGTGGCCATCGCGGGCGGTCTGCTGGCCTTGGTGTATCTGGCCGCCCGACAACTCGTGTCCGCCCCCGCCGCGCCGCGCCCCAACAGGTTGGTAGCTCGCGCCATGCGGGTGGAACGTTGGCGCATTGGCCGCGGCGGTCCGCTGCCCTATGCCTGTGCGATCGCCGCCGGCTTCCTGTTCGTGATCGTGTCGGGGCCCACACCATGATCCTCCGCCTCGCTTTTTTCGCACTCATGGCGCTGGGCCTGGCGGGCTTCGGCACCGTCGCCTGGATCGCGACCCGTCCTCCGCCGCCGGATGCCGCGACACTCGCCGGGGCAGCCAAGGTCACCGTTCTGATCGCAGTCAATCCTGTGCGCGCCGGTAATCTGCTGAAACCCGAGGATCTGAAGGGCAAGGAACTCACGGTACGCGAAGCGGGTGACGATGCCAGCTCCGACACGGCGGATGTCCGCCAGGCTCTGGCTGGCGCAATGGTGCGTCACAGTCTTGGGGTTGGCGACGTTGTGCGGACGAAGGACGTCATGCGTCCCGGCGACCACGGCTTCCTCGCCGCCGTGCTCGGACCGGGAATGCGTGCCGTCAGTGTGGGTGTGGACGTCATCACTGGCGCCGCCGGCCTGATCTGGCCGGGCGACCGCGTCGATCTGATCCTGACCCAGGCGATTGGCGACGCATCCGTTCCAGTCGGGCGCCGCATCGCCGCCGAAACAGTGTTGAGCGATGTGCGGGTGATCGCCATCGATCAGCAATTGATGGAAGGTGCCGCTCCGGACGGCAAGGAAGGAAAAGCCCGCACCGTCACGATGGAGGTCACGTCCGAGCAGGCCGAGCGTGTGGCCGTTGCCACCCGCATCGGCCGGCTGTCGCTTGCGGTACGATCCGCCGATCATGCGCCGGTGGCGGTGTCGGCCGATCCGCCAAAAACCACCTGGGCCAGCGACGTCTCGCCCGCGCTCGGCGCGAACGTGGCCCAAGGTACGCCGCGTAACGTGCTCCATGTCTTTCCGGGAGCCGCGGCTGGCACGGAGTTCCGGTTTTGAAGCTGCTGTGTAAAATTTTTCTCTGTGCTGTTCTCGTTTTAGGATGCTTCGTCAGCGATGGCGGTGCGGCCGATCAGGCGGCTGCCCCTAACGCTGATCATCGCAGGCTGACGATCCAATCCGGCTCAGGCCAGGTGATCGAATTGCGCAGCGCGGCGGCCAATGTATTCGTCGCCGACCCGAAAGTGGCGGAGGTGCGTCCCGCCAGCCCGACCAGCCTGTTCGTCTTCGGCGTCGGCGCGGGCCGGACCACGGTCGCGGCCATGGACACCGCCGGGCATCTGGTCGCGCAATACGAGGTGACGGTACACCCGTCCATGTTCGGGGCGACGGAAGCGCAGGCCGCCATCCTCCGGCTGATGCCGGGCAGCCGGGTGCAGGCGCAGGCGCAGGCCAAGGGTATGATGCTCAGCGGGCGGGTCAACAGCCCAGCCGAAGCGGCGCAGGTGATGGCGATTGCCCGTGGCTATCTGGGGGAGAACCAGGCAGTCGACAATCAGCTCAGTGTTCAGTCCAACATACAGGTCACGTTGCGCGTGCGGATCGCCGAAGTATCTCGTACGGTCGTGCAGAACCTTGGGATCAATTGGGGCGCGCTCGGCAACATCGGGCGAATCGGAACGCTTGCTGCTCCCGTGTTGGCCCTGGCTACCGGAGCCGTAGGCACCAGCGCCTTTGCAGCCGCTCCGGCCGCCGGCGGTTTCAACGGTGTCATCGATGCGCTGGCACAGGACAATCTGGCGCATATCCTGGCCGAACCGAACCTGACGGTGATCAGCGGCCAGTCGGCCAGCTTTCAGGTGGGCGGCGAATTTCCCGTCCCGGTGGGGCAGCAGAACGGCGAGATCAGCATCACCTTCAAGGAATTCGGCGTCATGCTGAGCTTCCTGCCCACCGTCCTGAGCGATGGCAGGATCAATGTGCATGTCAAGCCCGAGGTCAGCGAACTCGATCCCGCCAACGGCATCCAGCTCGGTTCTGGAAACTCCACCTTCAAGGTTCCCGCCCTGAAAACTCGTCGGGCGGAAAGCACGGTGGAACTGGGGAGTGGGCAAAGCTTCGCCATCGCCGGCCTGTTGCAGGACAACGTGACCGATGGTGTGAACGGCCTGCCCTATCTCAAGGATGTTCCCGTGCTGGGCGCGCTGTTCCGGTCGGATGCCTTCCAGCGCCAAGAAACCGAGTTGGTGATCCTGGTCACGCCGTTCATCGTCAAGCCGGTCAGCGATGAGGCGTCGTTGCATTTGCCGACGGACGGGCTTGTGCAGCCAACGGACCTGGAGCGGGTACTGTTGGCGCGCCAAGTTGGGCGGTCGCGGGCCGGCGCGCCGGTTCGGATGGCAATTCCCGGCGATGCCGGGTTCATCGTGCAATGATGCGCATCCATCTCGCATTTCTGGTGCTTCTGTTGGCCGGATGCGCCAACCTCGATCCATACCGCCGCGCGGATGTCTGGTCGCCAATGGGGGGCAACGCAGGAAACATCGCGGCTATGGCAGCCGACCCACACGACCTGATCGTTGGAAGATCTGAGAACGGAAAGGATGCCCACGAGGCCGTCGGTGCCGTCGATCGGATTTGGCAGGACCGGGCGAAGCCGCTGCTCAAGACCGGCGGCGCGGCGTCTGGCGGCGGCGCCGCTGGATCAGGGGGGTAGAATTGATGCCCGACGACGGTACCAAAAATGCCCCCCAGGTGACTCCGGCGCCGCCACGCGTTGCGGTTGAGCCGTCCACCCCGCGTCAGATCTCGACCCGCCATCGCCGTCCGGCCCTGATCGCCTTCGTCACCGACGCGGTCTCCGAAAAAGCGCTTGCCGATGGTTTGGCGGATGTGCTGCCGGGGGGGGTGGATGTGCGTCGGGGCGGCATACGCGCCGCGATCGCAACCATGCAGAAGGCAGCGACGCCCAGCGTATTGGTGGTGGATGTCAGCGGCGAAGACCAGCCGCTAAGCGCACTTGCCCAGTTGGCGAATGTGGTCGAGCCGGATGTCTGTGTGCTGGTGATCGGAGAAGTGGACAGCGTAGATTTCTATCGGGAGATTACGCGCAGCCTCGGCGCGCATGAGTACCTGTCGAAACCACTGACAAACGACAAGGTTGCCCGTCATGTTGGCGCGCTGGTTCTCGGTCAGACACATGTTACCGAAGGCGTGCATGGTGGTGCCCTGGTGGTCATCACCGGGGTGCGTGGAGGGGTGGGCGCCACCACGCTGGCGGTCAATCTGGCGGGTCATTTTGGCGTGTCGATGCGCCGTCATACCGTGCTGTTCGATCCGGATATCCATCTTGGCGACGCGTCCTTCCTGCTCAATGTCAAGCCGGGACCAGGGCTTCGAATGGCCCTGGAAACGCCGGAGCGGATCGACGCGCTTCTGGCCGAGCGGGCCGCGCAGTCCGCCGCGGAGCGCTTAGACGTTCTGTCCGGCGAGGAGCCATTGACGAGCAAGCTGCACTACGCGGCTGGTGGCATCGACAGGCTGCTCGCCGCGCTTCGCCGGCGGTACAATTTCATCGTCGCCGACGTGCCCTTCCGCCAGGAGCCACTGTACGACGAGCTATTGGCACTCGCACACCAACGTGTGCTGGTGATGTTGCCCACGCTGACCTCGGTGCGTGCGACGCTGCGCCTGCTGTCGGGTCTGGGCAACGTGGAACATGTGAAGCGTCCGGTCATTGTGCTGAACCGTGTAGGGGTTCCAGGCAGCCTGACGCGCCGGCAGGTGGAAGACGCACTTGCCATGAAGGTGGATGTCGCCGTGCCGGATCAGCCGCGCCAGGTGGAGGCCGCCGCCACGATGGGAGAGATGGCGATGGTTCGTGGCAACGGCTTTCGCAGCGGAATTCTGGAGCTGTCGCGCCAGGTCGCGTTCGTTGGGCTATTGGATTCGACCGTCGGCACAGGTACGGCGCAAAAGAAGGACGGCGTTCGGCGTTCCTGGCGTCTGTTTAGAAGCAAGTCATGAGTTTCCCGCAGTCACTTTCGCGGTTTGGCCGGCGCGAGCCGGCACCGGACTCGGTTGGCGCCTCGTTTGCGGATACACCCGCAAGCCCGCCAGTGCCCGCCCACGAAGTCCGCATCCCGTCCAGGGCGCCGTCGGCGGCAATCGTCGAGCTGCGCGCCATCTGCCTCACTCGGCTGGAACCGGCTGCGATCGCCGGCATGCCGAGCGAGCGCCTGACCGACGACATCGAGGCTCTGATCGCCGAGATCGCCACCGAACGTCGGGTGCAAATGAATGCCCGCGAGCAGCGGGAGCTGGCGGAGCAGCTGGTCAATGACATCGTCGGCTTAGGGCCGCTCGAGCCTTTGCTCGCGGATGACTCAATCAACGACATCATGGTGAACGGGCCGCAGAAGATCTTCATCGAACGCCGCGGCAAGGTCGTTTTATCGGATGCGCGTTTCCGCGATACCGGGCATCTGATCAATGTCTGTCAGCGAATTGCCGCCGGGGTGGGCCGACGCATCGATGAATCCAGCCCCATGGTCGATGCCAGACTCAAGGACGGCTCTCGCGTGAACATCGTATTTCCGCCCTTGGCGTTGGACGGCCCTTATGTCTCCATCCGCAAGTTTGGCAAGAAGGTGATGGATTTCGACCAGTTGGTGGGATTTGGAGCTCTGACGCCGCAGGTGGCGCGTATTCTGGAACTGGCCTCCGCCATCCGGCTGAACATCATCATCTCCGGCGGCACCGGTTCGGGCAAGACCACGCTGATGAATGCCTTGTCCCGCCTGATCGATAACGGGGAACGGGTCGTTACGGTTGAGGACGCCGCCGAATTGCAGTTGCAGCAGCCGCATGTCATCCGTCTGGAAACGCGTCCATCCAGCCTCGAAGGGCGCGCGGAGGTCAATCAGCGGGACCTGGTACGTAACGCGCTGCGTATGCGCCCCGACCGCATCATCATCGGCGAGGTCCGCGGCGGGGAAGCGTTCGATATGCTCCAGGCGATGAACACCGGCCATGACGGCAGCATGTCCACCATCCACGCCAACACGACGCGCGACGCATTGGCGCGCATCGAGAACATGGTGCAGATGGGCTCCATGGGTCTGCCCTCGCATGCAATCCGTGCCCAGATCGTCAGTTCCGTCAATCTGATCATTCAGGTCGAGCGTCATCGCGATGGTGGCCGTCGTATCACCCAGGTAACCGAGGTATGCGGTATCGAGGGCGACATGATTTTGCTGAATGACATTTTTCAGTTCGAGTTCCAGGGCGAACGGCCCGACGGACGGCTTTTCGGCCACTATAAAGTTAACAGACTGCCGCCGAGCTTCCATGAGCGGCTGGTCTATTTCGGTCTCGATCGTGAGTGGGCCGCCGCACTAGCGGAGGGGGAGGCGACATGACCGGTGTGTCGTCCTGGCTTCTGATAGGCGCCTCCTTGGTCAGTCTGATTGGGTTCGGGTTCAGTGGCTTGCTGGTTTCGCAGGCTCACGCACGCCGCCAAAAGAGCGCGAGGCGGATGAGCGGGGTCGTTGCGCCATTCCGTAAAAGCCACGTCATAGAGCTGCAGGCATTCCGCCCGGCCCCAAAAAACGATAGATCGCTGATGGAATCGGCCTCCGCCGTATTTGGTTTCAATCCGGCAAGGCAAGACCAATATCCGATCCGGTGGTGGATTGTACTCTGTGCAACCTTCGCTATCGCGCGGGTTGCGGCGGGATTCATTGTGGACATCGTGGGGCCGCTAGGCCTGGCCAGCATGCCGGTACTATGGGTGATGATGTGCCGCTTTTTCTTTGGCTGGGCCATTGGGCGGCGAAAAGCTTTACTGACCAGCCAGTTCCCCGACGCGCTTGCCATGATCGTGCGCTCCTTGCGGGTGGGAATTCCGGTGCTCGGTGCGATGTCCGTCGTGGCGCGGGAGGCACAAGCTCCGACTTCGATCGAATTCACCAAAGTTGCCAACGATCTTGCCATCGGCGTGCCATTGAGCGAAGCCGCGAAAGAATTGGGGGCACGCAACGATCTGTCGGAGTACCGATTCTTCGCCATAGCGATCGGTCTACAGGCGCAGACAGGTGGGGGCTTGAGTGAGACGCTGGAGAATTTGGCTGATCTGATCCGCAAGCGCCTTGCTCTGCGGGAGCGCGGCCATGCGCTGTCTTCGGAGGCCCGGACAAGCGCGATTGTTCTCGGTGCGTTGCCGATCGTGTTGGGGGTGGGGGTCTACGCGCTTAACCCTGAGTATATGTCCGTGTTGTTCACCACCAGCACGGGCCGCAAGATTCTTGGCGCCGCGATGCTCTCGCTTGGCTTTGGAGCGATGTCGATGCGGACCATCATCCAAAAAACACTGTCATGAACCGGCCTTGGTTGCTCGCCGCCAGCGGCGTCGGCGCCCTGGTGCTGCTGGTCGCGGCATTCATGATGTTGCGACTGATGCACCGCCAGGAGACTCTGGCCGCTCGCGTACAAATGAGCCAGGGACTGACGCCACGTCCTTCCGGCGAAACACTGCAGGAAGGGGTGCATGGCGCTTGGACGCGTGCGGTTGCCGGGCTTGGCCAGCTGATTCTTCGCACCGGGCTACTGCCCTCGCGTACGCGGGCGGAATTGCAGCTATTTCTGATGGCGGCGGGATTACGCGGACGGAACGGTCTGGAGATATTCATCGGCGCCAAGATCGGTTTGCTTGCTGGCCTGCCGTTGCTGGCGATGTTGGCGCTGCGCGGAGTTTCAGTGTCTTCCATGCTGCACTTGGTGATCCCAATTGCCGCGGGCGTGGTTGGTCTGCTGTTGCCGGATATGGTGGTGCGTCACCGTCGCAAGAAGTACATTGCGCGCGTGGAGCGCGGGCTGCCCGATGCGCTGGACCTGTTGGTGATCTGCGCGCAGGCGGGGCTGGGTCTGACCGCGGCTATCGTACGGGTGGCGGATGAAATGCAGCAGGGCAACGAGGACATCGGGCTGGAGCTGGCGCTGACCGCCAACGAACTGCAGCTTATTGCCGACAGCCGGTCGGCGCTGCTTAACATGGGAACACGCACCGGCATCGACGGTCTGGTTCGGCTGGGAACGACGCTCGTTCAATCCATGCAATATGGCACGCCCCTGTCCGACTCAATGCGTATGCTATCCGCGGAAATGCGGCAGGAAACATTGACGCGCTACGAAGCCAAGGCAGGCCGTTTGGGTGTGCTGCTGTCGCTTCCCATGATCGTCTTCATCCTACCGTGCCTATTTCTGATTGTTGGAGGACCTGCGGCGGTTTCGGTCATGCATATAGGGAGCGAGTGATCGGTTGATGAGAATTGCCCTTATTGCCATCGTGTCGCTGCTTGCCGCCTGTGCAAGCCAGGATGTGTCACGGGCGGGTGACGGGCAGCCTGGGCTGAATGTGGCGCGTGCGGCACTGGCGGCTGGCTCGCCGGAGTTGGCGCTGACTGTCAGCAACTCCATCCTGGCCAAGCACCCCGGCGACGTGCCGGCGCTGCTGAGCCAGGGCGACGCATTGGGTGCCCTTGGGCGGTTGGACGAAGCCGCCGCAAGCTACACGGCAGCCCTGGCAGCGGACCCTGGATCGCTCGCCGCGCAGATCGGATTGGGGCGTTTGCGCCTAGGCTCGGACCCCGCACAGGCACAGGTATTGTTCCTTGGCGTGCTGAAACGCGAACCGCGCAACAAGCTGGCGTTGAACAACCTGGGTATCGCCTACGACCTGCAAGGCCAGCATGCCAGCGCTCAGGCTGCGTATCGCCGGGCGTTGGGCCTGGACCCGACCATGCGGGCCGCGGAGGTGAACCTGGCGTTGTCGATGGCATTGAGCGGGCGGGCACCGGATGCGGTGCAATTGCTGAAGCCATTGGCGAGCGATCCCGGCGCATCGCGCCGCGTCCGTCATGACCTCGCGGCGGCATTGGCGTTGGCCGGCGATCGGCAAGGCGCGGCCAAAGTTCTCGGCGCGGACATGACGCCGGAGCAAGTTGACCATGCGTTGGCGGCCTATGGGACATTCGGTCCGTGAAGCTGTTGCTGCATAAGCGGGGCTCGGTGGCGTTGCTGACGGCGGTCATGGCGCCGGTACTGATCATGACGCTGGCACTGGGAGTAGAGGTGTCATTCTGGTCGCTGAAGAAGGTGGAGCTGCAGCGCATCGCCGATGTCGCGGCTTGGGCGGGGGCTAGGCAATTCATCGTTACCAGCAGCCCCCAGAGCGCCACCAATACGGCGGCGGATGTGGCCGAGCTTAACGGCGCGACCGTCACGTCCCCGTCCGCCCGGGTCTGGACTGCGGCGACTTCAACCACGGCGCCTTCAACCATGACCGACAATACGATCACGGCGCAGGTCATCCTGACGGGGGCCGGGGTGAAGAACACCACCGATACGGTCGTCAAAGTGACGGTGACGCAGAACATCGCCAAATCGTTTTCGCGTATCTTTTCCAAAACCCAATCATCGGTGACGGTCTCGGCGGTCGCCGTGGCGGAGCTTGCCACCGTTGGTACCCAGCCCTGTCTGCTCGCATTAGGCCAAGCCGGGGTTCTAACGGGCGCCGACCTAACCGGGGTCGGTAATGTCACGATCGATGCCACCGATTGCTCCGTCCGGTCCAATGGAGACGTGAATTTAAGTGGAACTAATGTCAGTCTCACAGCGGATGGAATCTATGCGGCGGGCGTAATCAACCCTGGTGACGCGTCAATTACCGGCACCCAATACCAAGGTCAGGGGCAAATCAATGACCCGTACGCAAACTACGCGCCGCTGGTGGCGGGTTTTAATACTTTGTCGTCCCCCACGGCGAACTTCTTGCCAGATCCAGGTAAGAACGGGCAAACTACTGGCCTTTGCCCACCGTCAACGATATGCCCAGGTTCATATTCCAGTATAACCTTGGATGGAAACCAAGCCGTTACGCTTCAGCCGGGGACATATTACGTCGAAGGTGACGTTTCGTTCGCTGGCAAGGGGAAGTTAACAGGAACGGGCGTCACGATCATTGCTGGTGGAACCATATCGTATACCGGCAGCGGATCGGACACGCTTGCGGCGCCTTTAAGCGGTTCGACAACGGGCGGTATTCCAGGAGTGCTGTTCGCCAGCAAATCCACGGCCACTGGTGGAAGCCAGTTCGCCGGAAAGACCAGCGATTCATTCTCTGGGGTAATATATTACCCCAATGGGACGATGGCGTTCGCCGGGACTTCCAACACCACCACAGACGGGCTCACCGGATGCAATGAGGTCGTCGCGAAGGTTATCGCCATAAGCGGCTCAGCAAAGCTTTTCGCGAGCTGCTCTGCTTCCGACGGGACATTGCCTTTCGGCAGCGTATTATCCGTGGCACTCGTTCAATGAAAAAGCGCAGCTCGCCCAGCCATGGCGATCGACGCGGCATCGCCGCGTTGGAGTTCGCCCTTATTGTCCCGGTGCTGCTGCTGATGCTGGGCGGGGTGGCGGATTTCGGATTGCTGATGGTGGGCAAGGGCCAATTGGCGAACGGGGTCGCCCAGGGCGTTCAGTACGCACTGCTGAAGGGACCCAGCGTGGTGGGCGCGACCCCGACCGTTCAATCGGTGGTGAAGAGCGCGGCAGGCCTTTCCGGCGTGAAGCCTGCCGTGACAGTGACCGTCACCGGCCCCGCGTGTTACTGCGTGTCGTCGACGTATCCGGCAACCCTGACGGCCCCTCCTTCCGCTATGACCGCCAGCCATACCTGCACCGGCAGTTGCACCTTTCCGGCCGCGGCGCCGGGCGCGTTTGTAATCATCAACGCCAGCTACACGTATTCGCCATTGATGCCGTTCTACAGCAAACTCGCGAACACCACCGTGTCCGAGACGGCTACGGTGCGAATGCAATGATCGGTTTCGGCAATCGGCGGCGCGCACGCAGCGGATCGACCGCGGTCGAATTCGCGTTGATCGCCAGCGTGTTCCTCACCATGAGCCTGGGAATCATGGAAGCTGGTTTGTTGTTGTGGACGCAGGGCGCATTGCAGTCCACCGCCTCGCTTACGGCACGATGCGCGGCCATCAAATCCCCCGATTGCACCACCGGCGCCACCCCCGGTACGCCGCAATACGCTGTCGCCGCCGCGAAAAGCTGGGTGTTTTCCGGCATTATCGTCAATGCCAATGTTGTTCCGACGACAACGGCCTGTACTTCCGGTGTCATTTACCAGAAGGTGACGATCACCTCCGCATACTGGGCCGGAAGCCTGCTGCCGCCACCGTTGAACGGCAAGACGCTGACGGCGGTTGCGTATTTCCCGGTGAGCACGTGTTTATAGCGCGGCGGCCTGGACGCGGATGGCGGGTGGCCGTTGCTGCCTTGGTCATGGCAGCCGCCGGCGCGCTGCAGCCGGTGCTGGCGGCGACAGACAGTGACGCGAATTCGTGCCTGCGCGCCGGGCTGGACGCGGAGCGAAAGCTGGATCTGCCGCCCGGCCTGCTGCTCGCCATCGGTCGGGTCGAAAGCGGCCGGCTCGACCCGGCAACCGGCCGGGTGACGGCCTGGCCGTGGACGATCAACGCCGGCGGCGCCGGGCAATTGTTCGCCAGCTTGCCCGAGGCGCTGGCCGCGACGCGGGCGCTGCGAGGCAGCGGCGTGACGTCCGTCGACGTCGGATGCTTTCAGATCAACCTGTTCCACCACCCCACGGCTTTCGCCAGTCTGGAACAGGCCTTCGATCCACCGGCGAACGCCACGTATGCGGCCCGCTTCCTGTCGGAGCTGCGCGGCAGGACCGGCAGTTGGCAGGCCGCCGTCGCCGCCTATCACTCCGCGACGCCCGAACTCGGCGGCCCCTACCGCGACCGCGTCCTGGCGGCCTGGCCCGATGCCAACATCGCGCCGGCGGCCGAGGTTGGGCCGCACCTCATGCGAACGATGGTCTGGACTCCGGCGCCGGCGACCGACCGGATGCGAATCTGGACGCCGAGCCCCGTGGGGACGGCGCCATCGGTCATATCGATCCGGCTATCGTCGCGGTGACGCGCCCGCCCGCCAGCGCCGCAGCAGCAGCGCATTGCCCACCACGCTGACGCTGCTGGCCGCCATCGCCGCGCCGGCCAGCACCGGGCTGAGATAGCCCGCCGCCGCCAGCGGAATGCCGACCACGTTGTAGACGAAGGCCCAGAACAAACCCTGGCGGATCTTGGCGGCGGTGCGCCGGGAAATGTCGATGGCATCAGCCACCAGCGCCGGATCGCCGCGCATCAGGGCGATGCCGGCGCTCTCCATCGCTACGTCGGTGCCGTTGCCCATGGCGATGCCGATGTCGGCCGCCGCCAGTGCCGGGGCGTCGTTGATGCCGTCGCCGACCATCGCCACCACCGTGCCGTCCGCCCGCAGCCGGGCGATCTCGCCCGCCTTGTCGCCGGGCAGCAATTCGGCCAGCACCGTGCCGATCCCCAGCGCCTCCGCCACCGTCCGTGCGGCGCCGGCGCTGTCGCCGCTCAGCATCGCGGTCTTCACGCCGAGTGCGGCCAGCCGCGCCACCGCCCCGGCGGCGGTCGGCTTGGCGGTGTCGCTGAACGCCAGCAGGCCGAGCAGGTGCGGCGGATCGAGCGCCGCCAGGAACGCCAGCGTATGGCCGGATGCCTCCAACGCGGCGGCGCGGTCCGCCAGTGCTGCTGTGTCCACGCCGTGCTCGTCCATCAGCCGGCGGTTGCCGAGCGCGATGGTGCGCCCGTCGATCCCGGCGGCGACGCCACGGCCGGCCAGGGCGCGGAATCCGGTTGCGACGCCGGCTTCCATCTTGTCGGTGGCGGCGCGTTCGCGCACGGCGGCGGCCAGCGGGTGCTCGCTGCCTTGCTGCAAGCCGGCGGCCAGCCGCAGCAGCGCCGCCGTGTCGTCATCCTCCGCCGCGACGATGTCGGACAGGCGCGGCCTGCCCTCGGTCAATGTGCCGGTCTTGTCGAAGGCGACCAGCCGCACCGCGTGCGCGCGCTCCAGCGACACCGCGTCCTTGATCAGGATGCCCGCGCGCGCCGCCGCGCCGGTGCCGACCATGATCGCGGTCGGGGTGGCCAGGCCGAGCGCGCAGGGGCAGGCGATCACCAGCACGGAAACGGCATTCAGCACGGCGGTCGGGATATCACCGGCCAGCAGCCACCAGCCGGCGAAGGTCGCCAGCGCCACGACCAGCACGACCGGCACGAACACCGCGCTGACGCGGTCGACCAGCCGTTGGATCGGCGCCTTGGACGCCTGCGCGTCCTCCACCAGCCGGACGATGCGCGCCAGCATGGTCTCCGCGCCGACCGCGACGGTCTCGATCGCCAGCAGGCCGTCGGTGTCGATCGCGCCGGCGGCGACGCGGGTGCCGGGGCCGGCTTCCCCCGGCAGGCTCTCGCCGGTGATCATCGAGGCATCGATGGCGGCGGTGCCCTCAATGATGCGCCCGTCGACCGGGATGCGCTCGCCGGGGCGGACGATCACCACGTCGCCGACGCGCACGGCGGCGATGGCGGTCTCGGTCTCGATGCCGTCGCGGCGCACGCGGGCGGTATCGGGGCGCAGGCGCATCAGCGCGCGGATCGCCGCGCCGGTCTGGCTCTTGGCGCGGCCTTCCAGGAACTTGCCCACCAGCACGAAGGTGATGATCAGCGCCGAGGATTCGTAATACAGCGGCGGCGCGTGGCCGGGATGGGCGCTCAGCAGCAGCCAGGTGGACAGGCCCCAGGCGGCGGAGGTGCCGAGCGCGACCAGCAGGTCCATGTTGCCCGACCCGGCCCGCAGCGCCTTCCAGCCGGCGGCGTAGAAGCGCCAGCCGAGCCAGAACTGCACCGGCGTGGCCAGCGCGAACTGCGCCCAGCCGGGCAGCATCCAGCCGGTACCCGCGACATGCGCCGCCATGCCGGCGACCAGCGGCGCGGACAGGGCGGCCGCGATCAGGGCATGGCGGCGTTCCGTGGGGTTTTGCGGCTTCGGTTCGGTGCGGGCGACCGCCGGGCTGGCCTCGTAGCCGGCCTTGCGCACGGCGGCGATCAGCGCATCCATCGCCGCCGAGCCGCTGACCCGCGCGCGCTCGGTGGCGAGGTTCACCGCCGCCTCATGCACACCCGGCAGGCGCTTCAGCGCCCGCTCCACCCGCCCGGCGCAGGCCGCGCAGGTCATGCCGCCGATATCGAGATCCAGCACAGTCTCGGCGTCCATCGTCTATCTCCCGCCATCGGTCTGCCGTTACCATATCATGCACACCGATAACGGGAGGACGACTGGTAATGACCAAGCTGGCGATGACCGAGAAGGCGACTTTGGGCGGTGGCTGCTTCTGGTGCCTGGAGGCGGTTTACAAGGATCTGCGCGGCGTGTCCGCGGTGATGTCCGGCTATGCCGGCGGGCATGTGGTCAACCCCGGCTACAAGCAGGTCTGCGCCGGCACCACCGGCCATGCCGAGGTGGTTCAGGTCGATTTCGACCCGGCCGAGATTGCCTATGCCGACCTGTTGCGGGTGTTCTTCACCATCCACGACCCGACCACGCCGGATCGCCAGGGCCACGATATCGGGCCGCAATACCGCTCGATCGTCCTGACCCACTCGGACGCGCAGCGCGCGACCGCCGAGGCGGTGATCGCCGAGATCGCGGCGCAGAAGCTCTGGCCGGCGCCGATCGTGACCCAGATCGAGCCGCTGACGGTGTTCTACCCGGCCGAGCCGGAGCATCACGACTATTTCGCGCGCAATCCGTTCACCGGCTATTGCCAGGCGGTGGTCGGGCCGAAGGTCGCCAAGTTCCGCAAAACCTTCGCGCAGCGGCTGAAGCGAGCTGCCGTCGCCTAGGCCGACATATAGCCAGGGGGCGTTGACGGGAGTTCCGACGCGGCGGCAGAGTGCCGGTTGCAACGGGAACCGGGGGCACGAATTGTCCGCCGGGCGAGGAGCGCCGCATGGACCTGACATTCACCGAGGAAGAACGCGCCTTTCGTGCGGAGGCGCGGCGGTTTTTCCGCAGCGAGGTCCCGGAATCGATCCGTCGCAAGGTGACGGAGGGGATCGACCTGACCAAGGAGGATATCGTCACCTCGCACCGCATCCTGAATGCGCGCGGCTGGGCGACGCCAAACTGGCCGGTGGAATGGGGCGGACAGAACTGGTCTCCGGTGCAACTATACCTGTACCAGGACGAGATGCAGCAGGCCGGCGTGCCCGGGCCGCTCGCCTTCAACGTCTCCATGGTCGGCCCGGTCATCGCCCAGTTCGGCAACGAGGCGACCAAGCGCCGTTTCCTCGCGCGCGCCGCCAACCTCGATGATTGGTGGTGCCAGGGCTTCTCCGAGCCGGGTTCCGGCTCCGATCTGGCCAGCCTGCGCACCACGGCGAAGCGTGTCGGCGACAAATATATCGTCAACGGCCAGAAGACCTGGACCACGCTGGCCCAGCACGCCGACTGGATCTTCTGTCTGGTGCGCACCGACCCGGCGGCGAAGAAGCAGGAAGGCATCTCGTTCATCCTGATCGACATGACCACCAAGGGCATCACCCGCCGTCCGATCCAGACCATCGACGGCGGGCACGAGGTGAACGAGGTGTTCTTCGACGAGGTCGAGGTTCCCGCCGAGAATCTGGTTGGCGAGGAGAACAAGGGCTGGGACTACGCCAAATTCCTGCTCGGCCACGAGCGCACCAGCATTGCCCGCGTCGGCCAGTCCAAGGCGCAGGTGGCGCGGATCAAGCGGCTGGCGTCGCTGGAACGGGCGGGCGAGGGGCGGCTGATCGACGATCTCCGCTTCCAGGAGAAGCTCGCCGCGGTGGAGGTGGAGCTGAAGGCGCTGGAGATGACCCAGTTGCGCGTCGTCGCCGCCGCGCGGCATCAGGTGAAGGGGAAGCCCGACCCCGCATCCTCGATCCTGAAGATCAAGGGGTCGGACATCCAGCAGGTGCTGACCGAGCTGGTGATGGATGTGGTCGGGCCGTACGTGCTGCCATACCAGTCGCCGGAGGACGGCAGCAACGAGCCGCCGGTCGGGCCGGACTACGCGGTCGGCGCGGCGCCATCCTACTTCAACGACCGCAAGGTTTCGATCTACGGCGGCTCGAACGAGATTCAGCGCAACATCATCGCCAAGGCCATCCTGGGCCTGTGAGGACATCATGGATTTCGATCTGAGCGACGACCAGCGCCTTCTCAAGGACAGCGTCGAGCGGTTGATCGCCGACAAGTACGGCTTCGAGAACCGCAAGAAATATATGCAGCAGCCGGATGGCTGGAGCCGGGAGATCTGGGCCCAGCTCGCCGAACTCGGCCTGCTCGGCCTGCCGTTCGCGGAGCAGTATGGCGGCTTCGGCGGCGGTTCCGTCGAGACCATGCTGGTGATGGAGGCGTTCGGGCACGGGCTGGTGCTGGAGCCCTATGTCTCGACCGTGGTGCTGGGCGGCGGGCTGATCCGCGGGCTCGGCAGCGCGGCGCAGCAGGCGGCGATCCTGCCGGCGATCGCCGAGGGCAAGCGGCTGCTGGCGTTCGCGCATGTGGAACGGCACTCGCGCTACGATCTGTTCGATGTCGTCACCACGGCCAAGCGCGAGGGGACCGGCTGGACGCTGAACGGCGCCAAGAGCGTGGTGCTGCACGGCGACAGCGCCGACCAGTTTTTGGTGACCGCGCGCATCGCCGGCGGCCAGCGCGCGCGCGACGGCATCGGGCTGTTTCTGGTCGATGCCAAGGGCGCGGGCGTCAGCCGGCGCGGCTATCCGACGCAGGACGGGTTGCGCGCGGCGGAAGTGACGCTGTCCGGCGCCGCGGGCGAGGCGGTGGGCGATCCGGGCGCGGCATTGCCGGGGATCGAGCACGCGGTGGACCGCACCATTGCCGCATTGTGCGCCGAGGCGGTCGGCGTGATGGCGTCGATGCAGGAACTGACGCTGGACTATCTGAAGACCCGCAAGCAGTTCGGCCGCGCCATCGGGGAGTTCCAGGTGTTGCAGCACCGCGCTGTGGACATGCTGATCGCGGAGGAGCAGGCGCGCAGCATGGCGCTGTTCGCCACCGTGATGGCTGACGAGATCAACCCGGTGGAGCGCACAAGGGCGATCGCGGCGGCAAAGGTGCAGATCGGCCGCTCCGGGCGCCATGTCGGGCAGGAATGCATCCAGTTGCACGGCGGCATCGGCATGACGATGGAATACAAGGCCGGGCATTATTTCAAGCGCATGACGATGATCGACAAGCTGTACGGCGATGCCGATCAGCATCTGACGACGCTGGCGAAGCTGGGCGGGCTGTTCGGTGCGGCGGCCTAACCCGCCGCCTTCGCCTCGCGCCGGCGGGCGTGCAGGATGAACTCGGTGTAGCCGTTCGGCTGGCTCGCGCCCTTGAACACCAGATCGCAGGCGGCGGCGAAGGCCGGGCCTTCGAACTTCGGCGCCATCGGCTTGTACAGCGGGTCGTCGGCGTTCTGCCGGTCCACCACGGCGGCCATGCGCTTCAGCGTCTCCAGCACCTGCGCCTCGGTGGCGATGCCGTGATGCAGCCAGTTGGCGATGTGCTGGCTGGAGATGCGCAGCGTGGCACGGTCTTCCATCAGCCCGACATCGTGGATGTCCGGCACCTTGGAGCAGCCGACGCCCTGGTCGATCCAGCGGACCACGTAGCCCAGGATGCCCTGGGCGTTGTTGTCCAGTTCCTGCTGGATGTCATCGGGCGAGAAGTTCGGGCGGTCGGCCACCGGGATGGTCAGCAGGTCGGACAGTTTCGCGCGGGCGCGGGTGGACAGCTCCTCCTGCCGCTGGGCGACGTTCACCTGGTGGTAGTGCAGCGCATGCAGCGTCGCGGCGGTGGGCGAGGGAACCCATGCGGTGTTGGCGCCGGCGCGCGGGTGGCCGATCTTCTGCGCCAGCATGTCCGCCATCCGGTCCGGTGCCGCCCACATGCCCTTGCCGATCTGCGCTTTGCCGCGCAGGCCGCAGTCCAGGCCCACCAGCACGTTGTTCTTCTCGTAGGCCTGGATCCAGGCGCTGCTCTTCATGTCGCCCTTGCGGAAAACGGGGCCGGCGTACATGCAGGCGTGCATCTCGTCGCCGGTGCGGTCCAGAAAGCCGGTGTTGATGAAGGCGACGCGGCTGCTGGCGGCGGCGATACAGGCTTTCAGGTTCACGCTGGTGCGGCGCTCTTCGTCCATGATGCCCAGCTTGACGGTGGAGTCGGGCAGGCCCAGCAGCTTTTCCACGCGGGCAAACAGCTCGTCGGCGAAGGCCACTTCAGTCGGACCGTGCATCTTGGGCTTGACGATGTACACGCTGCCTTTGCGCGAGTTGCGAATGCCGTCCTTGCCGTGCCCTTGCAGGTCGTGCAGCGCGATGGCTGTGGTGACGACGGCGTCCAGAATGCCTTCGGGAATCTCGCGCGTTGCGCCCTGGGCATCGGTGTAGAGGATGGCCGGGTTCGTCATCAAATGGCCCACGTTGCGCAGGAACATGAGGGCGCGACCGTGCAGTCGCACTTCATCGGCTCCATTGGCAGCGGTGTAGACGCGGTCCGGATTCAGTCCCCGGGTAAAGGTCCGTCCGCCCTTGGTGAGGTCTTCGGTGAGCGTGCCCTTGAGGATGCCAAGCCAGTTGCGGTAGCCCAGCACCTTGTCGGCAGCGTCCACGGCGGCGACAGAATCTTCCAGATCGAGAATGGTGGAGAGCGCGGCTTCGAGCACCAGGTCGGCCACGCCGGCGGGGTCGCTGGCGCCGATGGTCTGGCTGCGGTCGATGCGCAGGTCCAGATGCAGGCCGTTGTTTTGCAGCAGCACGCTGGACGGTGCTGCCGCAGCGCCCTGGTAGCCGATGAACTGCTTGGCGTTTTTCAGCTCTGCGTTCCTGCCATCCTTGAGCGTCACCACCAACTTGCCATCCTGCACCGCGTAGCCGGTGGAGTCCACATGCGAGCCCTTTTTAAGCGGAACCGTGCGGTCCAGCACATGGCGCGCGTACTCAATCACCTTGGCGCCGCGCTTCGCGTTGTAGCCCGCACCCTTTTCGCAGCCATCCGCTTCGGACAGGACGTCCGTGCCGTAGAGCGCGTCGTAGAGCGAACCCCAGCGCGCGTTCGCCGCGTTCAGGGCGTAGCGCGCATTCAGGATCGGCACCACCAGCTGCGGCCCGGCCTGTGTTGCGAGCTCGGCGTCCACATTCCTGGTGGTGGTCAACACCCGCGCCGGCTCGGCCACCAGGTAGCCGATCTTCACCAGGAACTTGCGATAAGCCCCCATGTTCTTGATCGGGCCCGGGTGCGCCTTGTGCCAGGCATCGAGCTCGCTTTGCAGGCGCTCGCGCTCGGCCAGCAGGGAGATGTTCTTGGGCGCCAGATCGGCCACGATGTCGTCAAAGCCTTGCCAGAAAAAAGCGCTGTTGACGCCGGTTCCGGGCAGCACTTCATGATCGATGAATTGCTGCAGTTCGGTGGCAACTTGCAGGCGGTGCAGGGGGGTTCGTGTGCTCATGCTGTGACTCCTCGAAAAAAATCAATGGGGAAAAAAATCAAGCACGTCGCGCAAGCTGGTGCCGATGCGTTTGGGGCTCGTGCCGAGCTCTTCGAAGGGAAGGCCCTGGCGGTTCACCCACAGCGTCTGGTAGCCGTACCAGGTGGCGGCGAGCGCGTCCCATGAATTGCTGCTGACAAAGACGATTTTCGAGGCGTCGCAGCCGCAGGCTTTTTCGCCCAGCGCGTAGGACTGGGGGTGGGTCTTGAATTTGCGAATGGCATGGGTGCTGATGACGTGGTCCAGCAGCTCTTCGAGCCCGGCGGACTTGACCGCCACCTCCAGCATGGCCGGGTCGCCGTTGGACAGGATGCCGGTGACGATGCCCCGGTCTTTGAGCGCGCGCAACACCTCGCGGTCTTCGGGGAAAGCGCTCAGGTGCCGGTACTGGTTCATCATTTGCCCCTCGCGCTGCGCCGTGAGATCGAGGCCGAGCCGCTTGCACGCGTAGCGCAGGGCAGCGCGGGTCAAATCCCAAAACGGCTGGTAATGTGCGCCATCGTTGCTGGTGGTCACAAGCCGCGTGTATTCAATCTGCTTGTCGCGCCAGAGCAGGCCCAGGGACTGTCCCTGCCCTGGGAAAAGTTGCTCCGCGAGCAGGCCCACGCTGTACACGTCGAAGAGCGTGCCGTACGCGTCGAACAGCACCGCACGCGGGGCTGGGGCGTCGACCAGCGCCGCCTTGGGAAGGGGCGAACGGGGGGAATCCTGCATAGCCTCGAATGTATTCCACGCATGAATCGCGATTAATTCATGAAAAGGCGACTGATACCGGATGAAAATGGAGGTAATCTCCAAGCCTATGGACAAACTCAAACAGATGGAAGCGTTCGTGGCGGTCGCCCTGCGCGCCAGCCTGACGGCCGCGGCCAAGGCCGCAGGGCTGACTCCGGCCGTGATGGGGCGGCGCCTGGACGCGCTGGAAGAACGCCTGGGCGTGAAGCTGCTGGTGCGCACCACGCGGCGCATCAGCCTCACGCACGAAGGCAGCGCCTTTTTGGAAGACTGCCAGCGCCTCTTGGCCGACGTGGCCAATGCCGAGGCCAGCGTGTCCGCGGGCGGCGTCAAGGCCAGCGGGCATTTGCGCATCACCGCGCCCGCTGGCTTCGGGCGCCGACACGTGGCGCCCCTGGTGCCGAAGTTTCGCGAACTGCATCCCGAGGTGACGATTTCCCTGAGCCTGGGCGACCGCGTGGTCGACATCGCGGGCGAGGGTTTTGACTGCGCCGTGCGCGTGGGCGACATGCCGGACTCGACGCTGGTGAGCGTGCGCCTGGCCGACAACCGTCGCCTGTGTGTGGCCGCGCCCAAGTACCTGCGCCAGCACGGCATGCCCCAGCACCCGGCCGATTTGTCCAAGTTCGATTGCCTCACGCTGTCCAACGACGCTTCGCAAACCCGGGGCTGGGCGTTTTGCCTGCCCGCGCCCGAAGGTGCTGGCGCACCGGTCACCTACCTCAAGCCCGGCGGCCCGCTGGACTGTTCCGACGGCCAGGTGCTGCACGCCTGGTGTCTGGCGGGTTACGGCGTCGCCTGGCGCAGCACCTGGGAGGTGGAGTCGGAAATCGCCAGCGGCCAACTGGTGGAACTGCTGGGCGAATTTGCAGCGCCGCCCAACGGCATCTACGCCGTGTTTCCTCACGCCAAGCATCTGGCGCTGCGGGTGCGCCTGTGGATCGATTTTTTGAAGCACCACTACAGCCAGCCCCAGTTCTGGCATGCGTCGTGATGAAGCAGATCGTGCTCTGCGCCGACGACTTCTGCGTGCACGAATCGGCCTCGCGCGGCATCGCGCAGCTGGCCGCCATGGGGCGCCTGAGCGCCACCAGCGTGATGGTGCTGACGCCGCGCTGGCCCCATGATGTGGCGCTGCTAAAGGACTTGCGCGGTCGCATCGACGTGGGCCTGCATCTGGACTGGACCAGCGACTTCGCGCTCGCGGCGGGGCATGGTTGCTCGCTCAATGCGGCCATGCTCAAGGCGCTGCTGGGGGGTTTCAAGGTGGCGGCGGCGCGCAGCGCCATCGAGCGCCAGCTCGACGCCTTTGAAGCGCAGTGGAAAGCCCCGCCGGACCATATCGACGGGCACCAGCACGTGCAGCAATTCGCGGGCATACGCCAGGCCCTGGTACAGGTCATGGGGTCGCGCTATGGAGCGCATCCGCCCTACCTGCGCATCTCGCAAGCGCAGGCCGCGCAAGCAGGTATCAAGAGCCGCATCATCAGCGCCATGGGGGCCGCGGCCTTGCGCGACCTGGCCGCGCCAGCGAACATTCCCTGCACCTTGGCTTTAAGCGGGGTCTATGACTTCACGGGGGGTGGCACGCGCTACGCAGCGCTGATGCAAGAGTGGCTGGCAGCAGCCGCTGACGGCGACATCGTCATGTGCCACCCGGCCCTGCGCACCGAAACCGGCGACGCCATTGCGGCCGCGCGGCAATGGGAGTACGAGTACCTGGCAAGCCCCGCCTTTGCCGACGCGACCGCGCAGCATCAGGTGCAACTGGTGCGGGGCGCTGCGCTTTACGCCGTGCCGGTCAGCGCTTAAACGCCCAGTAGCGGCTGAATAAAAAGGTCTGCGCGGCGGCCAGCACCATGGCGACAAAGAGCGCCAGCAACGAGGGCCAATGCAGGCCGCGCAGCAAGACCACGAACACCAGCTCGTTCGAACCAAACCCCAGCAGCGCCGTGAGCGCGAAGCGGCCCAGACTCTGGCGCACGCTCGTTCCCGCATCCTGAAAGCTCAAGCGGCGGTGGCCGGCAAAGCTCACACAAAAGGCCACGACAAACCCCACAGCGTTGGCCAACTCCGGCCAGATCGCGCGCTGCGCCAGGGAAAACACGAGCATGTGCGTCAGGGCGGCCGAACTGCCCACCACCAAGAACCAGAAACCCGAGCGCGACATGAGCGGCGTGGGCGACTAAAGCAGGGAAGAATCGCGCTGCGGCGCCGGCTCGGGCGCAGGCAAAACTTCCGTGCGCAAGCCGCTACCGGTGCGCTCACGCACGAGGTACAGGGGGCGCTGTTTCACCTCTTCGTAGATTCGGCCCACGTACTCGGCGAGCACGCCGATGGAGAGCAACTGGATGCCGCTCAAGAACATCATGCCCGCCACGATCGTGGCGTAACCCGGCACCTCCGTGCCCCAGAGAAAATAGTCCACCACCACCCAGGTGCCATAGCCCAAAGCGCCCAGCGCCAACATCAGGCCGCACAGGGCCAGCAAGCGCAGCGGCGCAATGGAGAAAGCCAGAATGCCCGTGAGCGCCAGCGCAAATGCGCCGCGCAGGCCGAAGCTGCTTTGACCTTGCCGGCGCGGCAGCGGTTCGTAATCGATGGCCGTGGCATTGAACCCGACCCAGGCGTACAGGCCCTTCATGAAACGGTTGCGCTCGGGCAGCGCGTTCAGCGCCGCCACCACCTTGCGGTCCATCAGTCGGAAGTCGCCCGCGTGCGGCGGAATCTGCACCCGGTTGCCGAAATTCACCAGCTTGTAAAACAGTTCGGCCAGCCCGACGTGCAGGCCGGACTGGTCATGCCGTGTTTTGCGCACGGCGTACACCACGTCCGCACCCTGCTTCCATTTTTGCAGCATCTCGGGCAACAAGGACAAAGGGTGCTGGCCATCGGCATCCAACAATACGACGACGTCGCCTTGCGCCGCGGCCAGCCCCGCCGTCAACGCCGCCTCCTTGCCGAAGT